>NZ_JCARSY010000048.1:0-16407 GCF_059641415.1 Vibrio rubrogenes | reverse complement strand
GTCTAGAACGTAAATTGAGCTTTTAGTTTCTTCTGATATTGGTTTGCGTCCTTTGTATTTACCTGCTGATTTTGCTGAAGCAATGCCTTCTAATTGGCGTTCTTTACGGATATTTAGCTCAAATTCTGCAAATACGGCCAACATATCGAGGAATGCCTTACCTGATGCTGAATCTGTTGAAATCGGCTGTTCTATAGCTGATAACTGAATATCATTAGTTCTCAGGTCAGTAACAATATTTTGCAGATCTAAAACCGAACGTGCAATTCTGTCAATTCTCGTTATAACAAGAATGTCACTGGAACGAAGGTATTCCATCAGGGCCAAATAGCCTTTGCGGTTGATACTCGATCCAGAAGCGGTATCACTGAAAATTTTAACGCAGCCAGCGCCCTTCAATTTTTGTATTTGTACATCAAGAGACTGGTCAGTGGTTGAAACTCTTGTATAACCAATTTTGTTCATTGTAATTACTCAAATTGAGCAAATCGTGATAGGCAACATTGCTGCTATTCTCGATATTTCAGAACCTCATCGTATCGGGATGATGGAGACATTGAACGAGCTGGGTATGGATTCTGTAACGTTAGTAGAATTACGTGATCAGCTACAATTGCAACTGAAGTGCGACATACCAACAAGGTTACTGTTCGATTTCCCTCAGATTGGCAAACTCATACAACACTTACATGCCGAACTGAATGGTGGAGAAAGCCAGCAAGAACAATGCATGGCCTCTGATACGTCTGACAGTCCGAAGGAAAATCATAATCATAAAATCACAGATCACGATATTGCTATTGTCGGTATCGCTTGCCGTTTCCCCGGACATGTAAATTCCCCTGAAGAATTTTGGTCTGCGTTACAGGAAGGACGGGATTTGGTTGGAGAGATTAATGCCCTGCGTTGGGATGCTAAGGTTTTTGTTCGTAACAAGCAACTTGCGACCATCAGGGCCGGAATTATCGATAATATTGACTCTTTTGATTGTGGTTTTTTTGGTATTACTCCACGAGAAGCACATTGTATGGATCCTCAACAGCGATTATTGCTGGAAACGGGGTGGGAAGCGCTAGAACGTGCCGGATATGATTTTTCGTCTACGCATGTGAATGGTGGTATTTTTATTGGCCCGGGCCCTGATGATTATGCGAAGCGATTTCCAACCGATGCAGAGTCACTGTCTCATCATCACAGTACAGGGAATGCGTTAAGTGTTACTGCCGGGCGCCTGGCTTTCACTCTGGACTGGCAAGGTCCCACATTGGCAGTTGATACTGCTTGCTCATCATCACTGATGGCCGTTCATTTGGCGATCCAAGCGCTACGTCAGGGGGAGTGTAACATTGCCCTTGCTGGTGGAATTAACTTGTTGCTATCACCAGAAACTTCCGTATTACTTTCCAAAGGAAAGATGTTGGCACCGGACGGGCGTTGTAAAACGTTTGATGCTGCGGCAGATGGATATGTCCGTAGTGAGGGATGTGGCCTCGTTGTGCTTAAGTGCTTAGAGGATGCCATAGCTGATGGAGACAATGTGATTGCGGTTATACGTGGGTCTGCCGCCAATCAAGATGGTCACAGTCAAGGGCTTACGGCTCCGAATGGACAGTCTCAGCAACGAGTACTCCGTCGGGCATTGCGCGATGCTAAGGTGGATCCCGCTCAGGTTGAAGTATTAGAAGCTCACGGCACGGGCACTCCGCTGGGTGATCCGATTGAAATGTCAGCTGCACAAGCTGTTTACGTGGATGGCGTCTCACGCCAGTCATCATTATGGGTGTCTTCTGTGAAAACGAATATGGGTCATGCAGAAGCTGCCGCAGGTATTGCAGGGCTGATCAAAACAGCACTTTGCCTGTATCATCAAACGATAGTACCTCATCTGCATTTGACGAAGCTAAACTCAGAGATTCAACTTGCTCCCAAAGTGCGAATTCCGAGTGTTGCACAGCCATGGCAAAGCGAAAGCGAGCGTTATGCTGCAATCAGCTCATTTGGCTTTAGTGGAACAAATGTACACATGATATTGCAATCCGCACCGGCAAACTCTGCGGTATCAACCCAAGCCTGCCTGCCCGCCGGACTTCGAATTTCTGCAGCAACAGAAGTAGCACTCAACGATATGATGGCTGCTTATCTGGAGATGCTGACTTCTTTGCCAGCAGACCGGTATGTCGTATTTTGTCAGCAGAGTTGGCGCCGGGCTGAGTTGGAGTGTACACGGATATTTGAATCTGCATCACAGGCAGACATGATTTCAGCACTTCGTACGATTTTAAAGGGTTCAGAATCTGTATCAATTGTGGGTAAACAAACGTCATCAATACCTATGATCGGGATGCCGGTACCCTGTTATAGATTCCAGCGTCAACGTTTCTGGCAACAGTCAGTACCTTCAGTTCGAAAGGAAAGTTCTGCTCAATGTCATTTGGGAATCAGACTCAGCTCCAAAAAGTCAGCAGTGGTTGTTTATGCTGTCGATTATCTAAATCAGCCACCGTTCAATCTTAAAGATCATTTGGTTCATGATGAATTGGTGGTTCCTGCTGCTGCTCATTTAGCTCTGATTATTGGCATGCTAAGAGATTTCCGAGGAATTCAAACGTGGGAAATTTTAGATGTCTTATGCGAAGACACATTGATCGTTGATGCTGATACAGAAGTTGTGCGTTATGAATTTAATATGATTTCTGAAGGCGAGGGGGAAGAATTCAGCATCTCAGTACATAGTGAACATGACGAGGGTGCCAGAGAGTATTTGCGAGCCAGAGCGAGAGTCGCTGAGAGTCAACCGGCCCCTGTGATTATTCCAAAATCGGCTCGTATATTAGCTGACATTGATGAAAGGACTTTTTATGACGACCTCTATTCTTCTGAGATTATGTTGTCTCATGCATTTCGCAGTATTTTGTCGATTAAACAGTTCGTTGGTTACTCCGAATCAGAGGTGATTTGGCGTTCGGATGATTCAAGTGTATGCGTACCCGGTGAATTGGATTCACTACTTCAAACAATTGCCTTAGCTACAGAAGCGGATCAACCCGGTACCAGCCATATGGGAGGGGCGACAATTCCAGTCGCTATTGATAGATTACTTGTGGCACCTATAGGTGGTGCTGGTGCTCTCCATCCACATTCATTTATTTGTCATACCCAACTTAAAAAAGAAGAAGTTGATGGTTCTGCGTTTGTTCATGATATTGCTTTGTCTATACAGGGCGAACAACCGTTTCTTAGCATTGAAGGGCTCTGTACACGACGGGTTAGTGCCCAACAGCTCAAGTCCACCAAAGTTTCTTCCTCTTATCTAAAAGAAGGATGGGTGGCTGAGTCCTTGAGTCAACCCCCTGAACAAGTGAAATCGGAGCTACCTACCGTTGTGTTATTGAACTCAACGGAAGAAATATTTGATCCAGATATACACTCTTCTCTGGCCAGGATGAGAGTACTGAATAGCCCAACAATTCAAGACATTGAAAAAGTGTGCAGTAAAGGATGTGAAGTCATATTATTGTACTGTCTGCCTCAGTGTGACCTGAATGACAAATCTGTGAACCAGGAGTTCTGGGGACAAGCGACTATGGCTCTGGTCTCAGTAGTGAGGCGTGCTTATGACATCAGTGAAGCTTTGTTGGCATTGGGGATTACAACACGCTTTCAGGTGCTTTCAAAAGGTCATGTCAAGCTGGAGGCGAAATCAGGTGGTTCCCCATTGTTTGGCTTTGCATCAGGATTATGTAAGTCACTGAATCTTGAGTGGTCAAATTGCCCTGTGGGTATGTTAGACGTCGATGAATTTTCATTGCAGCAGTATAAGACGCTGTTCGAAGATGAAATACAATATTCGCAATCAGATTGGGTCACTTATAACTGCGGACAACGCTATGTCCTTCGTGTTGAGGAGGTTTCTGCATCCAGTATTGTCGGTCCAAACGCATTTGATGGCCGTCATAATGGTCTTTACCTTTTAACTGGGGGATTGGGCGATCTTGCAATAGCAACGTGTCAATGGCTGGTAACGCGAGGAGCAAAACGTTTCCTCTTATTGGGCCGACGTCCTGAAACGGAACAGATCTCGCAACAACTGCAACGACTCCGAGAGTCGACAGACGCTCAGATCGACTACAAATCATGTGATGTAGCTGACAGGGACGCTTTAGCTGAGTTGCTTTCTCAGGACGACATTCACTCGTCTTTATGCGGTATTTTTCATTGTGCCGGTGTGTTGGCCGATGGTGTTTTCTCTTCTTTGGGCGATGATGAATTTGAATACGTCACCAGTAGTAAGGTGGCAGGAAGCTGGCATCTACATGAACTGACTCAAGATATGACGATTGATTGCTTTGTGATGTACTCATCATTAGCTTCATTATTCGGTGCTGCCGGACAAAGTAATTACGCCGCAGCAAATAGCTTTATGGATCAACTTGCTCATTATCGCAAAGGGCTTGGTTTACCGGCATTGGCAATTAATTGGTCTGGTTGGGATCAAATCGGAATGGCTGCGGGGAAAACTTCCAATACGGGTTTACGTTTATTGAGCCCAGAGCGGGCGATCATGGATCTGGAACGTCTGATGTCATCGGATATAACACAAGCCGGTGTGATTGATGTGGATTGGTCGATCATCCATGAGCTTTGGAGAGAATCTCCCCCAGCTTTGGTTAAACCTTGGCTCGCGAGTCATCAAATTCCCCTGTCTAATACTGCTGAGAAACACGATAGTACTGTCAATCTTTTAGAAGAACTCCGTGAGCTTCCACCGATGGTCAGACTCGACCATGTCAGAGAGCACCTACGTCAGATTACCCGACAGATTATGAAATTGGATGAAAATAGTGTGCTGGATGACCATAAACCATTCCAGGATTTTGGGTTTGATTCATTGATGTCAATTGAACTGAAGCAGAAGTTATACGAGAAGCTACATATCAGAGTTCCTGCAACGTTGATATTTGATTATCCCAATGTAGAAAGTCTCGCTATCTATGTCATACAAGCGTTGGAACTGGAGCATGTGACAACAAAAAATGCTCAACCAAGTACGAGTGAGAGCATGGATGAACTTGATGAACATCAGCTCGCACAAATACTGGAATCATTGTTGTAAAGGAGTACTAACTTGAATATGAATCAAGCAGAAAAAAGAAATGAAAATTCTTATAAGGATTTATTGAAAAATTCAATCCTGAAAATTCAGGAGAAAGATCAGCGTATTCAAGAACTTGAAAGTGGGCGTGATAAGCCTATTGCGGTGATCGGTTTGTCATGCCGTTTTCCTGGTGCTTCGAATCCAGAGGCTTTCCGGCAGTTGGTCAAAGACGGCAATGATGCGATAACCACCATGACGAATCAACGGTGGGATATGGATGATTTTTTCTCGCCACTTGTTGGCGAGCCCGGGAAAATCAGTACCCGTCACTTTGGGCTATTGGACACTGTCGATCAATTTGATCCATCAGCTTTTGGGATATCTGAAGATGAAGCGCCTTATTTAGATCCTCAGCACCGATTGTTGTTGGAACAGGCATGGTACTGCTTTGAGCGTGCTGGTTTAGATATTGCAGATATCAGAGGTTCTGATATTGGTGTTTTCATCGGCCAAATGAACAATGATTATACACGTCTGATCAACAGTCCACTGGACTTGAATGCTTATGTCGGACAGGGAAATGCGCTAAGTGCGGCTTCAGGACGTCTTTCCTATGTCTTTGGGCTCAATGGGCCAAGTATCTCTGTGGATACTGCATGCTCATCGTCGCTGGTTACTGTACATCTCGCTTGTCAGAGTTTGCGCATGGGAGAATGTTCTGCTGCTTTGGCGGGGGGAGTCAATTTATTGCTAAGCCCTGAAGCGGCTATCGGTACGTCTGTGGCTCACATGTTGTCGGTCAGAGGACGTTGTAATGCATTTGGTGATTCAGCAGATGGTTACGTACGTTCTGAAGGATGTGGGCTTGTGTTATTGAAAACATTGGATCAGGCAGAAAAAGACGGTGATAAAATCCTTGCAGTGATTCGTGGTTCTGCTGTCAATCAGGATGGACGCAGTCATGGCTTGAATGCACCAAATGGTCCAGCTCAGGTAGAAGTGATACGCCAAGCTTTATCTCAAGCTCAGATCGATCCTGCAGATGTTGATTATCTCGAAGCTCATGGAACAGGAACGGCACTCGGTGACCCTGTCGAAGTTCAGGCAATTGATAAAGTCTATGGGCAGGCAAAAGGGCGCTCAAAAGCTTTGGTGATGGGGGCTGTGAAAGCGAACATTGGCCATTGCGAATCGGCAGCAGGGATTGCTGGCCTGATTAAATCAATCCAAATTATACAAGATGATGAATTACCGCCTATTGCGCATCTAGAGAAACTAAACCCCCATTTTAATGGGTTGAGTGAGTATCTGGAATTTCCGACAGTATTTCTCAAAGAACGGACTAATTTGCCGACATGGCATAGTGACCAATCACGTATTGCTGCAGTTAGTTCGTTTGGATACACCGGTACTAACGTCCACATGATTGTAACTCAGTATGCTGCTGAGAAAGAACGGATTGAGGCTGGGAGCGATTCTGAGGCAGGTGGAGATCAAAGTACTGTAATTTATCCGTTTTATTTTTCTGCACATACGGCCAGCTCATTACGACATCAGTTATTACAGTGTCATGAGTTGGTAGAGAGTACACCCAACATTTCACTTGCCCTCTTATCTGAATCAGTGAACCGCATTCGTAATCACTTCACTTATCGCTTTGGATGTCAGGCTGCAACGACTCAAGAACTATTATCTTGTTTGTCAGTTGGAGCGCAGGAAACATATCAGGATTCAACCAAACGACCTGCAATAGTTTTAAACTTTGGACCTTCCACGGCTCAATACACCATTTCGGCACAAGAATTGGAACAGAATTCATGGGTGTCCCGTTTGCGAAAACTTGACGTCAGCATCAGTCAAGAGACTGAATTAAGTCTTGAAGTGTTGGTGATGTCTGAGCAGTATCCAACCCTGAAGTACATGCTCTCACAGTTATCATGTGCGGAGCGGCTCGTAACAGAAGGTGCTGAGCTTAGAAAAATTCAGGCTGTGGGGACGGGTATTATCGCGGCTTTAGTTGTGGCTGAGGTGATAACATTTGAGGACGCGGCTCGTTTATGTGTGTCCTTCGATAAAGTTGATACTGTTGATAAAAGGAAGGTAAGCGAAGCTGAAATCCGGCAACTGATTTCGGATTTGCACCTCGTTGAGGCTCAATGTCAGGTTTATGTTGAATGTCGCCATATCACGAAAACCAATCAAAGTGACAATTGGATAGAATGGCCTTATAGCCGTATATCTGAAGCAAAGGGCCTCTTACTTGAATTACTGAATCATCAGCAACAGCTGCATCAATTTCACTGGCCGATACTCGATACTGAGATTGGTATTGAAGTTCCCGAATTACAACTATTTCCGCGGATCCCCGGTGAAAAAACACACAATACTGAACAGTCTGAGGTTTGGATAAATGTACGTACCAATCTGTTTAACCGGGGAGCGTCATTGCGTTGGAATCAGGGAACAAGGGGGCAAAACAAAGCCCAGCATTTGTTACTCCCGGATTATACGTTCGATCATCGTCGTTATTGGCTTCCGGAACATGTCACTAAACGTGTGTCGGCACTTCCATTCATGTTCTCTTCAGTCCGGCATAGCATATTTACAACGCTTTTGGCAGAACCGAATGGCGGCAGTCTTTATGCGGGCGAATTATCTTTAGCACAGCTCCCTTTTTTACGAGATCACCTCGTTGCGGGTAATATTGTGCTTCCAGCAAGCGTTTACTTAAATATGATAGCGGAGGTATGTCCTTGCTTTGATGGTCTTCCGGCAAACATAGTTCAAATGCAGATCAGACAAGCATGCACTCTTGGCTCTGAGCCCATAGGTGTGTATTGCCGGGTTGAACAGAGCGACGATGATATGGCGAGTGTGGAAATCTACACCATCTCCGATCTGGGCGTGTGGACGAAACATGTCACCGCTCAAGTGAACCTTGGTAAGCAGCCAGCGGCATCGATCCACTCTCTGGTTGCTGAACGGGATTTATGTCCCCACGCTGTTTCTGTCGAAAGACATTTGGCAAGAGCCAGACAGGCAGGTATTGAATATGGGGAATCTTTTCAGGCCATCAGACAACTGTATCACGGCTCTGGTGTGGCATTGGGTAGAATTGAATGGCCATCTGTTTTGCAGGATTATTGGTCTGGCGGCAGTTTACATCCAGTGATGTTGGATGCTTGTTTTCAGGTTATTAGTGCTGCAATGGATATGGGGGATGATGAAAAAACACCACTTTTATTTGTTCCTACTGAAATTCATGACATGAAGTTTCAGGCTTATCACTCTGATATATTATGGTGTTTCATTCGTATTCTTGCGCCTGAAGCGACATTTCGTAGTGTGGAGTCGATGTACGACTATCTGACTCAGCAAGAAAAGATTTCCGTGTCTTTACATGTGTATGATGATCATGGTCAGGCTATTTTCTCAATTGAACGCTTTGAAGCATCGCGGTATCGGCCAATGCTGGATAACGCTGCATGGAAAGACTGGTTGTTAGAAAAACAATGGGTGGCATTACCTTCAGCGGTTGAGAGATTAAATCTTAGTGCATCTTTGCTACTGGCGGAAGCACGCCCTCAGTTTGGTGCTGCATCATATACCATGTCCGCAGACATCATTCAGGACTTTGATGCACTTTCGGGACATTTCATTCATAACACGCTAGCAGAACTCGGTTTAAGTGAGCAACTTTTCGATGCACTACTCACTCATGATGAGGGTTCTGAGTTCGGTTCGGTACTCGAACAACTTGGTATTTTACCGTCTTATGAGCGTCTGTTACAAAGGCTGGTGACGCTCAGTCAGCTGTTAATTCCCCCGGAACGTCCAATCCATGACATTGAAGCACAGCTGAGAACCAAGCTGGGAGAAGAGACCCATGAATTGGATTTGTTAATGCGATGTGGGAATGCTTTGACCGATGTACTGCGAGGAAAAACGAAAGCTGTTGATTTGCTTTTTGAAGCGGAAAACTCACAGGTAACAGAGGCTCTCTATCAGGACAGTCCGGGAACTCTGGCGTTGAACCATCGAATTGCAGCATTGGTTTCGGAAGCGGCAAGTCGTTTGCCATCTGGGCGGCAATTAAGAATTCTTGAAGTCGGAGCCGGCACTGGCTCCACAACGCAGCAGGTTTTAAAACAAATTAATGGACAAAATATCACTTACACATTTACAGATATTTCGACACATTTTTTAACTCGTGCGAAAGAGAAGTTTTGTGAATATGAAGAATCCATGAGTTTCCGGCTTTTCGACCTGCAACAAGATCCGATCGCGCAAGGATTTGCCCCTGGAGAGTTTGACTTAGTGATTGCAGTGAATGTACTGCATGCGACAGCTGATTTGACTCGTACCCTGAAGCATTTATCTCAATGTATGGTTGATGGTGGCGTACTGTTATTAAGAGAAGTCACTGAGCAGCAAGCCTGGCTGGATCTCAGCTTTGGGATGACACCTGGCTGGTGGAGTTATACAGATACATCGTTGCGAGTGAAGGGCCCGTTACTAGATACCGAAGGCTGGCAGGCTTTGCTAAGTGACAGTGGGTTTCATTCTCTGCTTGCGACGGATGAATCCGGCCGAACTGAAAGTGTGTTTGTTGCCGAGAAAAATCCGGACACCACAGATCTCGCGGTCACCTCACCGGAAGGGTGCTACCTTATTTTGGTTGATGAAGATGCTGATGATATGCAGTGGCTGAAGTCACTGAAACATGAGCTGGAACAGCGTGGAGTGGTTCTGGTAACGATTTCACATGAGTTGATATACGCTCATGATTCACAGGAATCAGAAGTCTTTTCATCACTGCTTATGGCGGCTGAAGATAAGCATGGCCCCATTATTGGCCTAGTCTACGCGTGGTCTATGACTTCAGCTGATCTACGTTGTGATGAAACGCTTGGTCTGTCTGAGATTGAGCTTTATCTAAAATATCCATTACTGCTTTGTCAGACGTTGCTGCATCCTCGGTGGCGACATATTTCTCCAAGCTTTCTGACAACCGGTGCTCAGCCACTGGGCAACAAAGTTACACAACCTTTACAGGCAATGATCTGGGGGCATGTATTCACCTACATAAACGAAAATGCCACATTTGCCCGATTAATTGATCTTGATGACTCTTGTGTTTCAGGTGAACGTTTATATGCAGCGTTGATGCAAAGAGAAGAATGTCAGTTGGTTGTACGAGATGGTCAGCTACATGCCGCACGCCTAAGACGTGCGACATTGGCGGTTTCTGAAGAGCAAGAAAATTTTACCAAGATTGTTGGCGATGGGAGCTACGTGATCACCGGTGGGCTGGGTGATCTAGGGCTACAAACAGCGAAAAAGCTTGCAGAACAAGGGGCAAAACATTTAATTCTCATTGGGCGCCGTGAACGAAAAGATGCAGAGAAAACGTTGAATGAGTTGCAGGCGCAGGGGGTCACAGTTGTTCCTCTATATGTTGATGTTAGTGATGCATCTGCACTAGATATTGCGCTGAAGAAGGCTCTGGTTTCTCTCCCTGAAATTCGTGGCGTTGTACATTCTGTCGGGGTATTAGACGATGGTGTGATAGAAAAACAGAATTGGGAACGGTATCTCAATGTTCTCCGTCCTAAAGTCTTTGGTGCGATTAATTTGTATCATTCAGTGGCTGGTTACGATCTGGACTTCTTTGTGATTTATTCTTCTGCTGCGGCAGTGATGGGAAATCCCGGTCAGGCTAATCATGCGGCTGCCAATGCTTTTCTGGATGCGTTTGCCTGGTATTTGCGAGGAGAAGGTTATCCGGGGCTTTCTATCGGATGGGGGGCATGGTCTGAAATAGGAGCTGCTGCGGCAAGGGATATCACAACACGTCTGAGTCGTAATCAGTCCATTGCAGGTACTATTCCACCGGAGCAGGGCGTAGCTTTGATTGCGAAGCAATTTAATTGTTCAAACGTGCAATTTACGGTCTTGCCAATAGATTATGAACGGCAGATTGATTCTCAGCAGCTACCACATACACAACGTCTGTTATCGGAACTATTGGCAGAGAAATCTGCGATACAGAAATCGTTACAAGAGTCTGACGTCCGGGAGAGCGTTAATACAGATAACTTTTTGCAACGTCTACAGCAAATGAATGCTGCTGAACGTCAGCGTCAGATTGAAACCTATTTGCAAGAGGTTGCAGTAAAACTGCTTAAACTGCAGGGAACGATTGAGCGCCAGACCAGCTTGTTTGAGTCGGGACTTGATTCACTGCTTGCTATCGATCTGCGGAGTCTGTTGGAAAAGAGGTTCGTGCAGAAGTTTGAGTCGACCTTATTATATGACTATCCCACGATTGAAGCATTAACCGACTATTTGCTCAAACGTGTTCCTGAAAATCATTCTAATCCAGATGAATCATTAGCCAATTCGCCCCAATCGTTCTTGAATGAACCTGCTAAAAGTGCAGTTAAAAATGAGTATCAAGATAATGGCGTAATTGCGGTTGTGGGGATGTCCTGCCGTTTTCCTGGTGGAGCGAATTCCATCGGAGAATACTGGGAAATACTGAAAAATGGCGTGGATACGGTTCAGCCTATCCCTGCAGAGCGTTGGGATCATACTCGATATTACGATCCAGACAGAACAACTCCGGGGAAGATTTATATTGCTGAAGGGTGCTTTATTGATCAGGTTGACCAATTTTGCCCGGAAAGATTCGGTATTGCCGGGATTGAAGCTGATCTAATGGACCCACAACAGCGTTTACTTTTAGATGTCTGCTTTGAAGCTCTAGAAAGTGCCGGGCAAGATCCTATGGCATTGAGCGGCTCTGAAACGGGCGTCTTTATGGGAGTCATGACTCAGGATTATTTACACCTGACTCAGAATGTCCGTGAACATGCTTTTTATGTAGGGACAGGCTCGGCCAATAGTGTGGTCGCAGGGCGCATTTCTCATGTCTTTGGGCTAATGGGGCCATCGATGACTTTGGATACCGCTTGTTCATCATCGTTAGTCGGGGTTCAAACGGCATGTACCCATCTCCGTTCCGGAGCCTGTGATATGGCGATTGCTGGAGGGGTTAGTTTACAGTTGTCACCCGAACCTTTGGTTATCGAGTGTGCGGGAGGCATGCTTTCTCCAAGTGGGCGTTGTCGTACTTTTGATGCGAGTGCAGATGGCTTTGTTCGTGGGGAAGGTTGCGGTGTGGTGGTTTTGAAACGGTTGGTTGATGCTGAAAGGGACCGAGACCCTATCATCGGTGTGATTCGTGGGGGGGCAATTACTCATGATGGCCGTGCTGGCGGTTTGACAGTCCCAAATGGGTTATCTCAACAGAAAGTGTTGGAAAAGGCTATGCATGATGCACAGCTTTCTCCGTCTGATATTTCGTATATTGAAGCCCATGGTACAGGAACCCATCTTGGGGATCCGTTAGAATTGAACGCGTTGCAATCGGTTTTCAATGCATCTCAGGATAAAACGCCATTGTATGTGGGTTCAGTTAAAACCAATATCGGTCATACTGAAGCTGCAGCCGGGGTTGCGGGATTAATCAAGGTTCTGCTTTGTCTGCAACACGAAAAGTTGGTTCCTCATCTGCACTTCAAGCAACCTAATCCGAATTTTGATTGGGATTTCAGTAATATTCAGGTAACAGACTCTCTTCTTGAATGGACATCAACAACAATACGTCGGGCTGGGGTGAGTTCTTTTGGATTGAGTGGCACCAATGCCCACCTTATTGTGGAAGAGTATAAGAACTCCGCGACCGTTCAAAAACGACCCTCAGGTTTTGTACCTTTGGTTGTGTTATCACATATCAGCCAAGAGCAGTTACAACTGGATGCCACACGTTACCATCAGTTACTTGCAGAACATGCGCCATCAGTTATAGATGCTGCCTATACCTTCTGTATGTCTCGATCAGGGCAAAGAGCTCAGGCTATTTTTCCAGCGAAGACACAAGATGAATTGCTCGATGGGTTAAAGAAACTGGCAAATGGCGAACTGGTAATTTCTGATAAATCGACTGAAAGGCCACGTTTGAGCTGGCATTTAACAGTGACACAGTGCCCAGTCTGGTTTAAGCATGCAAGTGCTTATTATGACTTATATGAAGTGTTCCGGCAGGTCATTGATGAAGGCGTGGAAGTTCTGCATATTTGCGGTTTCGATGAAGTGTCTTCATCTGACTTATGCTTAGTAGAAAATGTCATAATCCCCGTTCAGATTAGGTCTGCGATCCTTACTCTGGCTTATGGGCGCCTTCTCTTGTCTCTTGGAATCGAGCCCGAGAGTATCCGAGTAGTCGGGTTAGGAGGATTAATGTGTGCGGCAGCTTTGGGTGGAGTCTCTGATATGACAGCGATGATTTCCGGCCTGTTCGCAGAGAATGAACGTGAACTAACGTCTGTTTTATCAAGCATCAATTTTTCTCACAGCCATATGCACATTATCTTTGAGGCCGATGATAATACGCCGGATGTATTGAATCAGCTCTGTGCTTCTGCCTGTAATAACTTGCTGCAGAAAGGGACATATGCTGTGGTCAGCAATGACCGTGAAATTGTACTTGATCTTGTCAGAAGTAAAGTCAACAAAAATAAATTTACTGAGTTATACCAGCTACTTACTACGTTATCTTATCAAGGATTGAACATTGACTGGCACACCTATTATATACCTGCGAGTCCACGTCGGGTGGCTTTGCCCTGTAGTCATTTCCCTACACGACGTTATTGGGTCAATGACCAAACAGCAATATCCTCATCTGATGATGTCCCATTGATTTGCCATGATATTACATCGGCCAGAGATGGTAGCCGTTATATTGATTACAGTTTGGACGTTGAACATCAGGCTTTTCTTGCGGAGCATTGTCTGGGACGTATTCGAACGTTACCGGCAGCCGGGAGTCTGGCTTTTGTCATCCATGCCCTTAAGGCGCAAAATTCTATCAGTTTGAATGGTGTCAGGTTTGTACGTCCGGCTCAGTTTGAAAATCGGTTGTCTGTACAGTTATCAGTGCAGCACGAAAATCGGGCACAGTTATTTTACTGTCAGGCACCAAACGAGCAATGGCTGCTTTTCACTGATGTGGAATCCATCGTTGTCGGGCAGAAAGCGGTTGAGATGAGTTCGACAACTGATTTTGATGCACTGTTATCAACATTACATTCTGTACGTGATGAAGCTTCTTTCTCGATTAATAAAGATACGTTTTACAGCAAATATATTCCCCGTGAACTGAATTTGGGGCCATCCTATCAGCGGATCGAGTCTATGTGTCGTGAAGGGCTGAGCCTGGTCACACAAATAAGAAATGTATCATCCGATTTTGATATTGACCCTCGGGTCCTTGATGCTTGTATGCAATCTGTCAATGGGCTGGCTGACTCATTAGACATTGAGTCTAATGGGCTATTTATCCCTTATACAATTAAGCGTGTGTCTATTCTCAGTTGGCCAGTCGGGACTTATTTTTGGTGTGTGGCCCAGTTTTTGACGGAGTCTAGTCACGCGAATGAATTGGTTTATGACATTACCATCGTCGATGAACAAGATCGGGTCTGCGCATGCTTTGAACATGTCACCTTCAGAAAAACGGAGGCTATGTCTGAAGATGAGCGAGCGATATCCGATACGTCTGTTATTCATAAACTGAAGTGGCAGCATTCACCATTGCCAGCAAGTATGTCGGTTAATGAAGTGCCAATGGATACTTCTGAGTTATTACAAAATGTATTAATTATTGGTGACGCAATGTCACTCCGATCTTTAATACAAAATGACTTGGAGGATGAGTCTCTTAAGACGGTTCATGCAGCTGTAGCTGGACGGACGGTAGAAGAACTCTGTGCTGTCATTGATGAGTGTTCGGGTGCAGATGTTCTCATTTATACCGCATTGCTTGATAAGTCATATCCGGAGCATTTAGCAACTGAAGAGCTGACTCATGACCTTTGGCGCTTGAAGCAGTGGCTGGTGGCGGCAGGCAAGCAGAGTAAGCCATTCATTGTACTGACAGCATCTGGTCAATGTGTCTACAAGGATGAAATAGCTTCATCTGCAGTAGGATTTGCAGCAGCAGCATTGATCCAGACCGCGGCTCAAGAGTTCCCGTCACTCCCTGTAGTTCTGGTGGATATTGATGACTTGACTATAGAGCAGAATGGATTGGCGTGGCTTAATGAAATCAAGGCTTCCATGTCAGACACAGTTGTCGCCTATCGCGATGGGAAACGCTACCTGCGTGAGCTGGAAGTCGCGTATACCTTGCAGGAAGTATTACATCATGAGTTGGCAACACCTGTCAGAACTGATCGAACTTATCTTATTACAGGGGGATTAGGAGAGGTTGGCCTGTTAACTGCTGAAAAGCTAGTCTCGGAAGGTGCCAATGCATTAGTTCTCATGAGTCGAAGTGAACATTCGGATACTCAAAAACGGGTTGCTGCACTGAGAGAGGCAGGATGTCAAGTTGAAGTGCTATTTGGAGATATAACGGATATCGATGTCCTGAAAAAACATATGCATAAGATAGAGACGTGTATGCCTCCTCTGGCTGGAATTTTCCATGCAGCTGCGATATCAGCTAATGCTCTCATGAAACATCAATCTGAAATGGACTGGACTTCTGTAGTTGAAGTGAAAGTGAAAGGAGCACTCAATTTATTTGAAGTTAGTCGAGATATGACGCTGGATTGTTTTGTCCTGTTTTCCTCTATTGCATCTGTTGGTGGTTCTATTGGGCAGGCTAACTATGCGATTGCAAATAGTGTTCTCGACTATTTAGCTCAACATTGGTCTCAGCAAGGCACCCCAGTGATGAGTGTCAATTGGGGAGCTTGGGAAAATACAGGAATGGCCGGGCGGGCAGAATCCCGAGGCGTTGAATTTCAACAATGCTTAACAGCTCAGCAAGCACTTTCATCTCTATGCTTCCTGATGCGAAATCCAATTTCTCAGGCGATTTGTTTTAGAGCCGAGAAAACTGAGGATGTTTCTCATTGGGGAAGGATTGAAAAGGATGAGGGACATTCCCCCAATGACAATAATAGATTTATCGCTTTAGGGCATGGTTTCTTCAATTTATCCGAAGTTGAACAAAGCGATACAGTGGCTCAGTGTATTCGAAGTATTTTGAGCGATTTTCTCAAGATTGACGTCAGTCAGATCAAGGACGAGAGGCCATTTTTTGATTTTGGTATGGACTCGATTACCGCTGTTGATTTTAGTAATCGTCTGGGGGAAGCATTAGAGTTAGATCTCCATGTTGATATTATTTTCGACTATCCCAGCCTGCTGAGTCTTACTGGATATGTGCTGCAACG
>NZ_JCARSY010000047.1:0-22178 GCF_059641415.1 Vibrio rubrogenes | reverse complement strand
ACACTTCCTGTAATTTATCTTCTGCATTACTAACAGTTGAAATAAACAGGGGTAACATCGCTAATGAACCCAACAAATATTTGCTGCATTTACTCTTAGTATTCAATTTCATCACTGATTCCTTGTCGTTGTGCTTCCCATTAATTCCGGTATAATGGAATTGATATCTTTATACTGGAATACATTTTAAGTATGCTGTTACTCCAATTACCTGTCAATAGTTCAATTTTTAATCAGTGTGGGGTTCTTGATATTATTATTAATAGTGCTACTTGTACTGATTTTATAGGCTTAATCTAATTTAATAATCTGGATATTATTCATATAATAGCTATTTACTCTGAATCCAAACTGGTGCATTTTTTTGTTTTCTTGCACAACATCGGTGATAAATTAAATTATTTATTTTCAGTTTGAAGGTTTAACTGATTCATAAAGAAGACAATTAAATGGATGTTGAAGGATTCTTGATAAATGTTTGAGGAGTCGGTTGAATGCATCAAGATGCTAAGGCAAAAGGCAGGGCTTTCGATCCCGATGCGTTTGTCACTGTATTATTTGCCAATCGAGATCTGTCGCTCCTATCAACCCGCCGTGCTGGCTCTTCGTTTGAGTTTATATTTTAGGGTGGTTGACGACTCAAATGAGCCACCTTTGATGGCGTGAATCAGCTTTTCAGCGGCTTTGGTTCCCATTGTTTCATAGTCAAATTCCGCACAGGTCAGGCTGGGGTAGGCGTGTTCTCCCATGGATGAACCTTCCAGACACATAATGGCCATATCTTTCGGCACTTTCAGCAGTCTGCGATGACACTCAAATAACGCGCCAATGGCAATATCTTCATGGCTGCATACCAATGCATCCAAGACTGAATCCCGTAACAGTAATTTCGCGAGCCCTTCAGCGCCTAGTTGAGAAGAGGGGGCGTCCGGTGTGGTTAAGAAATGGTCGGGAGTCAAATAGCTATCGATCAACGCGCTTTGCCAGCCATGTAGCTGATGTTGCAAGGTAAAATGGTCACCGCGCGCCCCGATGAAGCCAATATGCTGAAAGCCTTGTTCGATCAGGTGTTTGGTACATGTTTTCCCCACCTCGAAGTAATCAAAGCCGATGTTCAGGTAGTTTTCTTTGGAGCACTGTTCTGCGATCTCTAACACAATGGTATTGGTCGATTTCAGGAGCTGGTGGGTTCGCTTGGTATGTTCCTGACCGAACAGCACGACCCCTGCCGGACGACTTTCTAAAAACGTGGAGACCAGATTTTCTTCCTGAGTGATTGAGTAATCACTGTAGCCGATGAGTAACTGATAGCCAGCTTTATTGAGTGCATGTTGAAATTTGGGCAGGAAAACTGCACAAGCTTTTTCAAACAGTGACGGAATAACCAGTGCGATGGAGTGGCTTTGTGCTGATGCAAGTGTCCCCGCCGCTTTATTGGGGATATAACCAAGCTCATCAACAACTTGCTGAATCTTTTCTCTGAGATGATCAGAGACTAAATCCGGCGTTCTTAATGCTCGCGACACAGTCATGGTGCCAACGCCTGCTTTTTGGGCGACATCAGCCAACGTGACACTACCTGTACTTCTTCGTTTACGGGGTCTGCTCATCTTTCCAATTTTATGTGATAGGTTTTCTGCGCTGATATTTTACCACAGCCTGTTGATCATCGGTTCGATACTAACGTATCAGCACCTTGGTTTAATTCATTAAACCATAAGGGATGAGCAAAATACTACATGCGTCACACAAATGATAGCGCTATCAGATAGCGCTATCATTTGTGATCTGTTTAAGATTTTTCTGGCATGTTGTTCGGTAAAGTGTCACTAAATCACACAATAGAGTTGGAAACAAACCATGCTACGTGAACTGATAACTCCCGATGTGGTTCGCATATATTCTGATGCGACCGACTGGAAAGATGCGATTGAAAAGTCGTGTGCGGCCCTGATTGAGAACCATGCAATAGAACCCGGCTATGTGGACGCCATTTGTCGCTCGCATGAATCGATCGGGCCTTATTACGTGGTCGGTCCGGGTATGGCGATGCCCCATGCGCGACCGGAAGACGGTGTCAACCGTCTGGCACTTGCGCTGACGGTTATTCAACAAGGTGTGAATTTTAATGCCGAAGAAAATGACCCGATAAAAATGCTGGTGACCTTAGCGGCGACAGACAGTAACAGTCACATTGAAGCGATTGCGCAATTGGCTGAACTATTTATGAATGAAGCGCATGTACAACAAATTTGCAATGCGAACAGCAAAGATGATGTGCTCGCGGTGATTGATCAATATTAAATTTTATCTCCTTACACCCCCTAAAAATAAAGGTCTGAATGATGAAAATTATCGTTGTATGCGGCAATGGTCTTGGCACCAGCCTGATGATGGAAATGAGTATTAAAACCATTGTAAAAGAGCTCAATATTGAGGCAAGCGTTGATCACGTTGATCTTGGTTCAGCTAAAGGAACCGATTGTGACATCTTCGTCGCAACCAATGATATCGCCGAGCAGTTAAATATGCTGGCGGTAAAACCTCGGATTGTCGCGCTGGATAACATGGTAGATAAAGCGGCGATGAAAGCGCGTTTATCTGTGGCTCTGCAAGAGCTTGGTTATCTGTAAGGAGGAGAAGCAATGGAGTTCTTTAATTTCTTAATGAATGATGTGCTGTCCGAACCCTCCGTGTTGGTCGGTTTTATCGCCTTGATCGGTCTCATCGCACAGAAAAAATCGGTAACGGAATGTATCAAAGGAACGGTAAAAACCATACTGGGTTTTATTATTTTGGGAGCAGGGGCTGGTCTGGTCGTCGGCTCGCTCGGTGACTTTGCGACCATTTTTCAGCACGCCTTCGGGATTACCGGTGTCGTCCCCAATAACGAAGCAATTGTTTCGATTGCGCAAAAATCATTTGGCCGTGAAATGGCGATGATCATGTTCTTTGCGATGCTGGTGAATATTTTGATTGCCCGTTTTACACCGTGGAAGTTTATCTTTTTAACCGGGCACCACACGCTGTTTATGTCGATGATGGTGGCCGCGATTCTTGCCACCAGTGGGATGAAAGGTGTACCGCTGATTGCTTTGGGTTCAATTGTGGTCGGTTGTGTGATGGTGTTCTTCCCTGCCATCGCTCACCGCTACATGAAACAGGTGACCGGCTCGGATGATGTCGCGATTGGTCACTTTTCAACTCTTTCTTATGTTCTTGCCGGATTTATCGGCAGTAAACTGGGCAATAAAGAACATTCGACTGAAGATATGAATGTGCCTAAAAGCTTACTGTTTTTACGCGATACGCCGGTTGCGATCTCGTTCACCATGGGGATTATTTTCATCATTACCTGCCTGTTTGCCGGCGGAGACTATGTCCGTGAGGTCAGTGGCGGTAAGCACTGGTTTATGTTTGCCTTAATCCAGTCAATTACTTTTGCCGGTGGGGTGTATGTCATCCTGCAAGGGGTGCGGATGATTATCGCTGAAATCGTCCCGGCGTTTAAAGGTATATCCGATAAGCTGGTGCCCAATGCCAAACCTGCATTGGATTGTCCGGTGGTCTTTCCGTATGCGCCGAACGCAGTATTGGTCGGTTTCCTGTCGAGCTTTGCCGCAGGTTTAGTCGGGATGTTGCTGCTTTATATGATGAATTTAACCATCATTATTCCCGGGGTGGTGCCTCACTTTTTCGTCGGAGCTGCCGCAGGTGTGTTCGGCAATGCAACCGGCGGGCGACGCGGTGCGATCTTAGGCGCTTTTGCCCAAGGGCTGCTGATCACATTCCTGCCGGTA
Organism: Vibrio rubrogenes; assembly: GCF_059641415.1. Lineage (NCBI taxonomy): Bacteria > Pseudomonadati > Pseudomonadota > Gammaproteobacteria > Vibrionales > Vibrionaceae > Vibrio > Vibrio rubrogenes. The sequence goes on along the minus strand of NZ_JCARSY010000047.1, from coordinate 18,378 downwards.
TTCTTATTGCCGGTATTGGGTGATTTAGGGTTTGCCAATACCACATTCAGTGATTCTGACTTTGGTGCCATCGGGATTCTGCTGGGATTGATTGTCCGCTAATTAATTGTCAGCTTGTAAAATCAAGGTCTTGTATATGGGTAATGCCAGTCAGTTAAGCTGACTGGCATTGGTTCTTTTTGGGCGACCTGATCACGTTTGACCCCCAGTGATGAGATGAATACTGACTTTAACCTTTCCGGAAGTTTAGAAGTAAGCTATTATGCATTTTGTTGTATATGAATGTTTCAACATATATGAACAGCGTCAGGATGTCAGAACGCTGCTTACTTTCTAATCTGAATCTAAAGGAATACAAAATGAAGTTTAGAATCTTATCCCTCTCAATCATTGGCCTGTGCTCACTGGGTGTTCAGGCCAGTGATTTAGCACAATTTACCGAAATCGCTCAGAAAGCTGACTTTATTGATGGTGTTAATATAGTTGAGCCTCCGGAATTTACCAATGATGATCCGACGTTCAGTGACTCTATTGTTGACCGGGCAAATGCAATGGGCGCGATTGCTGTTGATCGTGAGGGAAATCAATCTACCGCTGAGATTTCAGCAGAAACACTGCAAGCACTTGAGGACGCAATTAAAACATTTGATGATCTGGGTCTGGATGCCACTTTATTTACCACGCCGGAACAGGAATCAACGGTGAAACCTGAAGTGACCGGAGAAGAAGAGGATATTCAGGGGGTGGTCATTGGTCATGATGATCGAACCCGGATTACCAATACAACCGTTTCACCTTACAAGTATATCGGCCACATTTCAGTGGGATGTACCGGTACACTGATTGGTAGTAAATATGTACTGACAGCGGGCCACTGTGTGGCAAATGGTAGTGGTAGCTGGTATAAGAATCTGGATTTCGCCGCCGGGCAGAATGGTTCGACAAAACCTTGGGGAACCACCGCATGGAAAAATGCGGTCACCACCAATGCCTGGTTTAATAACCGTAATTCTAATTATGACTATGCGTTAATCGTGTTGCAAGAAGCACCACATGGTGGGTCTTCTGGTTGGGGTGTTTATTCCGGCGGTACTCATTCGGTGACCGGATATCCGGGTGATAAAACCCGCTGGACGCTGTGGACGGACTCCGGTGCCACCAATGCCATCTCTTCTTACCGTATCTGTTATACAATGGACACCGCCGGGGGCGAAAGTGGCAGCGGCATCCGGGATAGCAGTAACTACGTGCGCGGCATTCATACAACCGGTTCATCGTCCCGCAACTGTGGTACTCGGATGACCAGCTCCGTATACAATACGCTAAAGCAGTGGATCTCTACCCATTAACCGTATTGTTTATGTGAGACTGATGAGAAAAGCGCGGGTTTTGCGCATGTCAATCCGTTAAGAAATCAATGAACGGCTGAGATCCGCCAAACCGATGATAAAGGCTCTGAGAATTCAATCTGAGAGCCTTTTCTTTTGCCGTTCACGACCGCTCTGATATCGAGCCATGGCACACGCAAACCTATTCGTCTGTACTGTATTGGTGCAAAAATGCACAAAATAAGTTCAGTTGTAGCGAATCCGGTTCAGATAAGTCTCGTGTTTGACCCGCTTTTGATAATCGAGGGGAGTGGCACTGACTAATCGTTTGAATTCTCTCAGAAAATGAGCTTGATCACTGAATCCCAGTCCATAGGCTAAGTCGGAAAACACGACCTGTTGCTGGTGATTGATATGATACACCGCAGACTGGCAGCGGATGATCCGACTGAACGCTTTGGGTGAAAGCCCCAGATCATTAAGAAACTGGCGTTGTAACGTGCGGCAGGTGTAGCCGGTCATGGCCTCTAACTGTTTGATCTGAATATTTCCCTTGTGATCGAAAATATGCTGAATCGCTTGTGCCGTGAGTGGGGAAAAGCGACGTTTCCTCTGACCGCTCAACAAAAACTTATCCTTGAGAAACTGCTGCATCAGAGTGACTTGCCTGACAAACGTTGGCGCACTGACCACTTGTTCGAACAGCGCATTACACATTGGCACCACATCAGGTAAATGCAGCAAATGATTCACCATTTCACTCGCCGATGCATCCAGAAAATCAGGGATAACCCCCGGTACAAACCGCACCCCGAAATAACGATGTTGATGGACGAAATTGGCCCGGGTCGCTTCGAGTGTGGTACCACAAACATAGGCGGTCGGGGAGGTGGCGTCACAATCGAAAAGAATGTCGATACAGCCGTCAGGGATTGCAAGTGTCAGTGATGCGGACGGGTCGGCTTCAAAGCTATAGAAATGGGAAACCTCAGGGATATCAGAGGAACAAAGCGAAAAATCCTGCGCGGCACTCAGGACAAACCAAGGTTGTTTGGCGTGGATACCTGCCACGCGACTGACAATCGAAGCTGTTGACATAATGACCCCTGCTTTTCCGGGATAAACCAATCCAGATAGGGTCAGAAAGCAAGCGAGGTGCCAATTTTGTCATTTTTATCAATATTCGTGTCATGTCGCAAAAATTCAATACGCTGTTTCGCGGGCTCTCTATCATCCAAGCTATCCGTTGTTCATCTGATGTGATTTGCCAGGGAAGGTCGATGACTGACATCCTCGGTGACCGGAACACGGCATATAAATTTTACCCCCTATTTTTTGAGGTGATGTTATGTCAAAGCGTACCAAAATTGATTTTATTTACCTGTCGGAGCAGGACATGCTCAAAGCGGGTGTCACCGATATGCCAAGCTGCGTCGATACCATGGAAGAGATGTTTGGCCTGCTGTGGCAGGGCGATTATCGCATGGCCGGCGCGAATAATGATTCTCATGGTGCGATGGTCATTTTCCCGGAGGAATCGCCTTTTCCGACTATGCCGAAACCGACCGCTGATCGTCGTTTGATGGCAATGCCGGCTTATCTCGGCGGAAGCTTTCAAACGTGTGGTGTGAAATGGTATGGCTCTAACATTGCCAACCGGGAGAAAGGTCTGCCACGTTCCATCTTAATGTTTATCCTCAACGATATTGAAACAGGGGCGCCACTGGCATATATGTCTGCCAACCTGTTATCGGCTTATCGTACCGGTGCCGTACCGGGGGTGGGTGCCCGTTATCTGGCGCGTCAGGATTCGAAAGTGATCGGCCTGCTTGGCCCCGGTGTCATGGGCAAAACCGCGGTAGCGGCATTTATCACCGCTTGTCCTCAGATCGATACCATTAAAGTCAAAGGTCGCGGGCAGCAAAGTCTTGATAGTTTCCTCACGTGGGTGGCTGCTACCTATCCGCAGATCACCACAATCGAGATTGTCGATTCACTGGAAGATGTAGTGCGGGGCTCAGATATTGTGACGTACTGCAATTCGGGCGAGACCGGTGACCCATCGACATATCCGATCGTCAAACGCGAATGGGTCAAACCGGGCGCTTTCTTGGCGATGCCTGCCTATTGCCGCCTTGACGAGGGGATGGAACAGGATGACATTCGCAAAGTGCTCGATAATACCGGCCTGTATCAAGCTTGGTATGAAGAAGTGCCCAAACCCGCCCATCATCATATTCCGGTCATCGGCGTACGTTTTATGGACATGATCGCCGAAGGCAAAATTACTCTCGATCAACTGGAAGATATCGGTGAGATAGTCTCCGGTGAAGCACCCGGTCGCCAAAACGATGAAGAGATCATCATCATGTCAGTCGGTGGCTTACCGGTCGAAGATGTGGCGTGGGCGACGGTGATTTACCGCAATGCCCTCGCGCAGGGCATTGGCGTCAAACTGAATCTTTGGGACGAGCCTGTGTTGAGTTGAGCTGAACGGCTGGCACCGTCTGAAACTCATCCATTTTTATCTCAAACCCATCCATTTTTATTTGCTATGTAGGTAACTCAATGACTCAGATTGTAAAAGTAAAAACCGGTTCAAAGTTTGAAGCGCTTGGCAGCTATTCCCGTCTCGTCGCCGTGGATAACTGGATCTTTGTTTCCAATACAGCCGGACGTCATCCTGAATCGCAACAAATTTCTGATGATGTGATTGAACAGGCACAACAGGTATTCGACAACATTGAAAAAGCACTGGCCTCTGTCGGTGCCCGATTAGCCGATGTCGTCATGTCACGTGTTTTTATTCAGGACCCGACTCATGTCCCACTGGTTATGGAATTTGTCGGCCAAAAATTCAGGGGAATCGATCCCGCAACGACAGTGACCTGTCCGCCTTTGGGATCGACGATCTATCAAGTCGAGCTAGAAGTCACGGCCTATCGTGGTGTCGGTGATGCAGAAGTGAACAGGATCACGATCTAATGGCGATAGATTTCCAAGGATAAAGCGATGACACAGAGATTAGAACCCGTCAATACACAAGACAAGCACCCCGCATCCACACAAGTGGTGATTATCGGGGGTGGCATTATCGGTGTCAGTGCAGCGTTGGCACTGGCCGAGCGCAATATTCCGGTCGTCTTGCTGGAAAAAGGACAAATCGGCGCAGAGCAGTCATCCCGCAACCTCGGTTGGATCCGCAAAACCAACCGTCATGCCGAAGACGTCCCGCTGGCACAGGCCGCAGATCGACTCTGGGCTGAAATGCCTGCGCGTATCGGGCGTGAGGTCGGTTACCGGCAGTCCGGGATTCTTTTTGCCGCACGTAATGAACAACAGATGGCGATGTACCAAGGGTGGCATCAATCCGTTCAGGCATTGCAGCTGGATTCGCAACTGCTCAGCCCGCAGCAAATTGATCAACTGGCTCCCGGCGGCACTGAAAAGTGGGTCGGTGGGGTGTATACCCCTTCCGACGGATTTGCTGAACCAGCGATTGCGACCAGTGCAATGGCCCGGCGAGCAATTGAAAAAGGGGCGGTACTGGTCCAGAACTGTGCCGTCCGGACACTTGCTACCGCTGGCGGTCAGGTGAGTGGCGTGGTCACCGAGCAAGGCGAAATTCGCTGTACCCAAGTGCTGCTTGCCAGCGGTGCATGGTCGAGACGTTTCTTAGGCAATCATGGCGTGTCGTTTCCGACCCTGCCGATTATCTGTTCAGTGCTGCGCACGAAAGCCACCCAAGGGCCGACGGATATTGCGTTTGCCGCACCGGACTTTTCTTTTCGTCAGCATTCAGACGGTGGATTTGTCATCACGCAGCGTGGCGCACTGGATGCACCGCTGACGCTGGATCATCTGCTGATCGGCATGCGTTATCTGGCCCAGTTACGTACGCAGCGCAGTTATATGCGTATGTCGCTCGGGCGTCATTTCCTGCGGGATCTGACCTTGCCCCGACGGTGGAAGGCGCACGATGTTTCTCCGTTCGAACGGATTCGTACCCTCAACCCGTCAGTCAATGAAGGGATTAACCAAGAAGCACTGACGAATCTTGCCAACGCTTGGCCGATGTTTGCTGGCATTGGTATTGACGAAAGCTGGGCGGGGCTGATTGATGTGACACCGGATTCATTACCCGTGATTGATCACATTGATGCGATTCCCGGCCTGACGGTCGCAACCGGCTTTTCCGGTCACGGATTCGGTACCGGCCCGGCAGCGGGGCAGCTCGCTGCGGATTTGGTTGCGAATGTGACACCGATTGTCGATCCGCGACCTTATCGGTTTGATCGGTTTTAAACACGGACGTTGTTTTTATTCATGAGAGGGATTTTACATGAACACACACCCACATGTACAAAGTATCGATACTGCGGGGCTGTCGATGACAACCCGACCATCGTTAAAAATGCGCTTGCCGACCATGATGGCCATCTGTATTGGTTTGGTTATCGTTCAGGGGGCAATGATTTCTGCAACGCAAGGGATCGGGATGGGCGGTATGTCGTTCATCATTGCCATGGTTGCAGCATTAGCACTCTCCCAGTTCAATGCGATGAGTTTTGCCGAACTGTCACTGATGTTTCCGCAAGAAGGCACATTAGCCATGTACACGCAAAAAGCGATTGGCCATTTTCCGGCGATTGTCGCGGTGTTTGCCGGTTATGTGGTCGTGTCGATTTTGGCAATTCCGGTGGAAATGTTTCTGGTGGATGCGATGTTAGCGCAGCTGTTTCCGGGAATGCTGCCGGATAAGGTGGTGCCATTACTGATTTTACTGGTGCTTACCATCACCAATCTGGTTGGGGCTGATGTGTTTGCCCGCGTGCAGAATATTCTGGCATTTGTGTTGGTCAGTGCCTTGATTCTGGTTGGACTGACCGCAATTACCGGCTTGAGTCAGCCGCATCCGGATTTGGCCGGAAAAGCAGTCGACTGGAGTTTCAGCGGCGTGTGGGACGGTAGTTTTATCGGTTTGATCGCTTTAGCAATGTGGATGATGGTCGGGGTTGAATTTATCTGCCCGATGGTCAACGAAGTCAAACAGCCGCGTAAGAACATTCCCCGGGCGATGCATTTGTCACTGTTATTTATCTTCTTAATCTTTTTAGCTTTTGCTTATGGTGCCAGCCTTTATTTGGGTACGGATACGCTGGTTGGATCGCCTTTGCCGTATTTGGATTACGTCAGTGCCGTTTTCGGCCAAAGCGGGTTAGTGATTGCAACCGTGATGGCCCTCGCTGCCACCTGTAGTACCATCAACACCGTACTGGCCTCGGTGCCGAAAATGTTGCACGGGATGGCAATGCAGAAGCAGGCTTTCCCACAGCTCAAAGCAATCAACCGTTTCAATGCGCCTTGGACTGCGATCGTGATGCTCGCTGTCTGTACTGCGATCTCTTATTTTATCTTCGAAATCGATGCGCTGATTGTGCTGGTGATTGCGGCAACCACCAGTTGGCTATTGGCCTATATTGTGGCGCATATTGATGTGATTGTTTTGCGTCGGCGGCTGCCGCAACAAGAGCGCCCCTATCGGACACCGTTCTACCCATGGCCTCAGATCATCGGGATTATCGGTATGCTGTATGTGGCATTGAATAATTCACCGGATCCGAACATGACCCAAATGGTGTACACCATCACCGGTGGCATTCTATTCGTCATTAGTCTGATTGCGGCATTATGGGTGAAATTTTACATGAAACGCGGCTTGTTTGAGCCGGATGTCGATTAAGCTTTGCCCTGTGGCGGGATGACCGCCACAGGGATTATCAGCGCAGCCGGGCACAGATAGTGGGGTGTAAAGTTGTCGGATATCCAAATAAGAAATACCAGCAGAGTTATCGACAGAAACGATTTTTTTGCGAGTGTCTTTATTCAGACAGAATCGGAGGGAGCTGATGATTTTCTTGTTTTGCATATGCCTGGGGTGTCGATCCGAACAGGGTCTTAAAGGCACTAATAAAACTGCTTACACTTTTGTAGCCGAGTTCATAGGCGACGCGACTCGTGCTTTCTCCCTGTCTTAAAATCTCAAGAGTACTCATCAACCTGTGTCTGCTACACCATTGCCGATAGGTCATCCCCGTTTCTGCTTTAAACAGTCGTTCAATGGTACGGACACTGGCACCAACCCGCGCTGCACGTTGTTTCAGCGTCGGATTATGTAATAGCGAGGTATTGTGCAGCGGTTCATTGATGAGCTGGGTGATCAGCCGATTTAATCTCGGGTCTTTGCCTGCCGGTAAATAGACTTTCAGCTCATCGAGTGTGGCGAGCTCATCAATCAAAACCAGTCCGAGTCTTCTTATCGGCCCTTCTTGTAACACAGAGTGTCCTTCAACCAGTCGCAGAATTAACTCACGAATTAACGGCGTCATTTTCAGCATCGCGATGCCTTTTTGCTGCGCCCGAATCGGAAATGACGGATCAACATATAAGTTGCGCATTTGGGTCAATGTTTCTGCCTGAACCTGATGCATCACGCCACTTGGGATCCAAACGGCATGAGTCGACGGTACGATCCAAATCGCCTCATCACTGGTGACTTTGACAATGCCTTGCGCGGCCCACAACAACTGACCTCTGGGATGGGCATGGGGGAGCATCCGGGTTTCTGCCAACATACTGCGGCTGTGCGTGAGCACCGGTCGGGAAGGATCGATGGTATAAGCAAATTGACTCGGTGGTAGTAATGTCGCTTCAGGAACATTGTTTGGCATTTTCAGGGCTTCTTGCGTCACATCATAATCGTTATCTTAGAAGCCATTATTTCTACAATCAAGGTGAACCCGATGAACAACCGCGTATCGTTGCGGCATATTGCAGTCACTCTCGCATTGATACTGGCAGCTTGGCTGGTTTTATTTCCGGCGGAAAGCGTTCAACCCAACGTATCACTCAGTGCTGCGGTAATACTGATCACTCTGGCTGGCTGGAGTACTGGTTTTTTCCCGCCGTTTTTAACCGGCCTGATTTTCTTCTCACTGGTGACCATCTTCCAGTTGCTTGACCCGGGAATCCTGTTTGCCGGATTTGGTTCGACCGCTGTGTGGTTAATTATTTCCGGATTTATTATTGGCTCAGCCATCAGCCTCTCCGGGTTAGGAAAAAGACTGGCATCCCGGATTGCCCCGTATCTTGTCGGCAGCTATTTTCGTCTCATTTTCGGCTTGGTCGTGAGTGCGATGATCTTGGGATTTGTGATGCCATCTTCTGTGGGGCGCTCGGTGGTGATGATTCCGATAGGCATGGCTTTGGCTGATAAAGTCGGCTTTTCCAGCGGTAGTAACGGGCGCCTCGGTATCGCGACGTCACTCACACTGGCCTGTAATATGCCGAGTTTCGCCATTCTGCCAGCCAATATTCCGAATATGATCTTAAGCGGTGCCAGTGAGACGTTATTTCACCTGAGCTTTGGTTATACCGAATATCTGTTATTACATTTCCCTGTCCTCGGGATCGTGAAATCTTTGGTTATTATCGCGCTGACATTATGGATATTTCCCGCCCATATCAATGCTGAAGTCAGTGCTGAAGCGCCGCAACCGCAAGATGAGCCATATCAGACGGCCATCCAAATCCGGGTCGGGATTATTTTAGGGGTGACCTTGTTACTCTGGGTGACCGACACGGTTCACGGGGTGAATCCGGCGTGGATCGGTCTGGCTGCGGCGATCGTGTTGTTGTTACCCCGCTGGGGCGTCGTTCCCCCCAAATCATTCAACAGTAGTATTGATTTCGGTTCGGTTGTGTTCGTTGCCGCAGCGCTCGGGCTCGGTGCGTTAGTCAACCAATCGGGAATTGGTTCGATCATGGGGGACATATTGGGGAACTTCATTCCCGGAAAGACGGGGAGTGATTTTCTGAACTTCATGGCGCTTTCTTTGATGTCGATGGTCACGGGGCTCGTGGCAACGGTTCCCGGTGTCCCGACTGTTCTGACACCGATGGCCGCAGATTTAGCGCACACCACCGGCTTTACTGTTCCTGAAGTGTTGATGACTCAAGTGGTCGGTTTTTCTACCATCATTTTTCCATATCAGGTTACACCGCTGATTATCGCGATGCAGTTGTCGAATGAACCGTTGGCGAAGCTTGTGAAACTGACCTTCCCGCTGGCGATCATCACGATTTTGGTTTTGATGCCGTTGGATTATCTGTGGTGGGTGCTATTGGGGTGGTTGGGGTAAGATGCGTTTCATTTCATCACCTTTATTTTGTCATCCTTTGGCTTCGGAATGTGGCGCACAATTACGTTTTTCGGTTTCAGAGGCATCGGTGTTCTGTGCGCCAGTTACTCTTGCCAAGATGCAAGCGTAACCAGAAGATCTTTTTTGTTTGGCTTGGGTGATCGCTTTCCAGAACCAGCTTTTACGGGCGTCCTGCCCGGAAAAGCTTAACCATTCTTCCTTGAATGGTTTTCTTGGTTGAGTGGTTGATTTGAATAGAGTGAAACATTCTTAAAAAGTCAATTTGGTTAATGAACTCAGGCTGAAAAATCATGGATGATTTTTTATATTGTTTATCATGGTATATTGTTTGTTCTGGTTGTTATTATATCTATTTGATTTCGTTGTTTTTAATTGCTATTTTGCTCATCAGTGTTCATTGAAAAATATCATCAGTCAATGAATTGTGTGTAGCTATATGTGTAGTAAAAAATAAATTATGGCAGCAATTAACAAACTTTCAGATAAACAACTTAAGGCCATTCATGGCAAACCTTATACAGGGCGTCAGGTGGTTTCTGACGGTGCCGGACTCTCTGCAAGGATCTCTCCCAAAGGTAAAATTGCATGGGTCTACCGTTACCGACTCGGTGGCAGAGATTCCAATCCAAAATGGTTAGGGCTGGGAAACTACCCTGAAACCTCTATCAAACAAGCCAGAGAAAAACGCGACCTGTGCCGCGAGTGGCTGGATAATGGGCTTGACCCTTCAATGGAAATCCAGCTTGCTAAAGAAAAGCGGGAGAAACCCGTTACCGTTGCCGATGCAATGGAATACTGGTTAGTTGAGTATGCTGAGGTTCACCGTAAAACAGCAGGTCAATGGCGAGCCCATATCAATAATCATATCATTCCTTATATTGGCCATTTACCATTAGAGCAGGTCAGCACCCAGATGTGGGTGACATGTTTTGACCGGATGAGAAAAGGTGTCGAAGGTAAACAAAGACCTGTCCCTGTGCTTGCAGGTACGTTGTTTGCGGTGTGTAAACAGGCGTTACTTTTTTGCCGCAAAAGAGGTTTCGCGGTTAGTCATGCCCTCAATGATTTGGTTCGCTCGGATGTTGGCACCGCGAAATCAGAACGACATCGCGTTTTAACCGAAGCTGAGTTAAGGTCTTTTGTTGATTTCATCACGCATTCCAATCGGATGATGGACTATTACCAACGGCTTGCATTGCTGTTGACTATCTTTGGTGCACGAACGCAAGAGGTTCGGCTTTCAACGTGGGATGAATGGGATTTTACATCCCGACGATGGACAGTCCCCAAGCAGAACAGTAAAACCGGAGAAATCATTGTTCGTCCTATTCCTCAAGATGTGATCCCGTATTTACAAACCATCAAGCAGGAAACTGAAAAAACGGGTTATGTATTGGGTGGGATTAAAGCCTCTTCCTCGGTCAGTAACAGAGGGCGCTCTTTCTGGAAAACATTAGAACATCAAAGCTTGTGGACATTTCATGACTTGCGTCGAACGATGGCAACACGAATGAATGACTTACGGGTTCCGCCCCATGTGGTTGACCACCTGTTAGGTCATGCTATCGGTGGGGTCAGCGGTGTATATAACCGAAGTCAATACATCCCAGAGAAAGAAGAAGCGTTAGAGAAATGGCTGGATTATTTGGAAATTCGGGAATTTCTATTGTCTGATTGAATTATTTTTGGCTGATTTAATGACCACTTCTAAGTAAAATTATTCAGAAGTGGTCTAGGCACAAGAAAGATAATATACCGCTAAAAACCTGATAATTTACTTAAAAAATTAACAATATACCCTCCAATGATTGCCATAGTAATAATTCCAAAAGGTCGAGTGTACCAATTGTCTTTAGATTCAATAGGTATTTCAATTCGTAAAGTATCAACTGATGAAGTTTCGCCTGTTAAAGATTTCTCCCATACTTTTTCTTCAGCCTTCTGTCGCACTTTATTGATTCTATTAGTTAGATAAGTACCGCTATCTTTCATTATAATTCCTAATATAAATGCACATAAAACTGCCGCAAATTTTAGGTTATCTTCAACAAATATATTTGGGTAATGAATGTTTGGTGCAAAACTCCAAAGTAGAGATAAAAATTGTGTTTTTTGATATATAAAATTAATTAAAATTACCAATGATTCTGATATGCTTTTAAAGACTGATGTATCCTCCTTTAATATACGATATATATAGAGAACAACACTCATTGATAACAATATAAGAGAGGTTAAGCTAACTATCCAACCAATGATTTTCTGCCTTCTCGCTTTTTTTATTGCTTCTGATAACTTCAAGGGTATTCCTCTTTCTTACTATTAGATATGTGTGCTTATTAATTGCATGCTGGTGTATAAAGATGGTAAATATAGCTGTTGTTTCATACAGTATCAAGTGGTTAAAATACCGTTTGCGATTCTAAATCGGTTTACAATCACAAACGGTTTCGGTTGCATTATATAGGGAATGAGGATTCACAATCTTTGTAAACCGGATTGTGGTTCCGGTTGCCAACCACAAATGCAATGATTGGGAATGTTTTCCGAATCTATCTACATCAATGACATGATGTGATGTTACATAAGGCGATCTTGGTTCCTATGTAACATAACGTTATGTTATATAAGAGCATCATATTCAGAGTATGGGTTGTACATATGTTGGTAAACAAGCGTCGGTTTATCCGCTTGGATGAGATTTCAGAGAAAACACCGTTAACCAAAGGGGATGTGTTGGCGTTGATTGAAAACGGAGATTTAGCCTTTTGTGCAATGGTTGACCTGCATCGGATGGCAGCATTCAATCCTAAAACTAATACGGTTTTAGGTGTGTTCAATTATCGCGGTATGGTTCGTTTGTACAAAAAGGATTCACAAGCGTTCACATTAAAGAATAAAGCTCAGACATTGAAACAGGTATTTATCCTGCAACCGGATAAAATCAACCAGTGGGGCAGTGTTGCGGAGTATTTCGGGGAAGTGGCACACAGCCGTTACCGAATTGTACCAAAGCGAATGCCTCAACCTGATTTTGCATTTCCGGCTTTGGCACAGGTTGAAATAGGTCAGTCGTTTACTCAGATAGGAAAAAACCTCCTTGCTGATTGGGGAAAGACGCTTGATGTCCCGAATCAATTGCAGGCTGACAACAACCACTATTTTCAATCTACATGGGTGGTTATCCAACCGGAATCACTCCGACTGGATATAGAGGCCATTGAGCGGCTATGTGGTCAGCATCAGTCCTCTATGGCAGAAAATAGTGTTCAGAGTCCCGCAATTTCTCAGTTGGAAGCACTTACCCATCCCATTGAGCAAATCGTTTACCGGATACTCAAACAAGACCCTGACGCCCGAGCCGATAAAATCTGGAATATGATGCGCACTGAGTTCCGGCAAGGCGGAGCGCGTCAGTATGATGTCGATGGTGTGATTGAATCGATGAGCGCTGATGATATTTGCTGGTTCGGTAAAGGGCTGGAGACAGAAAACGAAATGGGCTATGAAGCCTTTCGCAAGAATACCGTATACAAGGTGCGCAAGCTGGTCAAACGAACCTGAAAAACATAACGTCATTGTCAGCGTCATTGATAGCGTCATATGACGTTTGCGACGCTTATGGTTTGAGTCTCAATCAACCAAGGAGACTCACCGATGACAACCATAAACCTATCAATTGAAAAACGCGCTTATACCGAGCAGGAAACCGCAGCTTATATCGGTATGAGCCGTTCATTCCTCAGACAGTCCCGTATGGAAGGGCTACGCACCAACCGCACCGATGCGCCACCGTTTATTAAAATCGGGCGTTCGGTTCGTTACCTTAAAGAAGATTTAGACCGGTGGCTGGACAATCACACCAAGCTTGAGCATCTGGCTCAGGAAGGGGGATGTCGTGTCTGAATCAATCCCTCAACTGACTCAAGAGCAACACACTTTACTCAAATGGATGAAGAGCGGGCGGACGTTTAAAGTCTGCTCGGACTACGGGCCGATGAAAGGTGACATTCAACCGAAAACCCGGTTACCTGTACGAGTCTTTCAAGGCACGGTTGAAAAGCTCTATCAGGCCGGACTGATTAGTTTCACTCCGGTCAATTTCTTTGGTCAGCGTTGGGATGAGTTTTTCCTGACGCCAAAAGGGAAAGCCAGCCAATGACAAAAACAGATACCATGATTCAGACCGAGATTGACCTTTCATCAATCGCGTGGGATGACAGAGCCTTTGTTCAGCAAAGGCTTTTTTGCTTTCCGGTAGAAATACAAAAACTACTGCTGAAAGCGTATCTCCGCAAGCCAACCAAGTTTGAGCGTAATACCTATTTAAGAACGACCACGGAACAAATCGCGGCTAAGCTGTCCGTTCCTGTCAGTCAATTGGAACTGAATCTCAGTGAGGATGACTTACGCGAGAAAGCCAAGCATCTGGCTCAATCCGTGTTTGCTTTGCGTCGTCAATTTCTCAATGATGAACTTGCCCTTGAGACCGTTCGCGGCTTTATCCGTCAGCAAGGGATTACTCCTACAGAAACCTATTCCCTCCATGGTGAAATGGGACGCTACGGTGATGCAAAGTGGTGGTTACGTAAACTGAGAAAATCGCTCAGACGCAATATTGAAACGGTGCTGCATCATCTCAATCAGATCAATAAGAAAACCAGTCTGTATTGCTCTCGTCTGACGCTGAAAGCCCGAATCAGACAAAAAGCCTATCAACATGAATACTTGTCGAATACCTTTGCGGTCAATGAGCAAGGCCAGCGCTTCTCATTACTGGAATTGTCACAAAAAGGTGTATCAGACCCGAAAATCAGAAAAGGCGAGCTGATGGTCAGAGCCAGAGGCTTTGAAGAGTTGGCGCAAGACTTAGGGCATGAAGCGACCTTTTTAACCATCACCTGCCCGTCAAAGTATCACCGCAGTTATTCCAAATCAGGCGATATCAATCCCAAGTGGGAAGGATTGACTCCGTTAGACGGGCAAGCCTATCTCAATAAACAGTGGCAGCTTATTCGAGCCAAATTGAATCGGTTAGACATCCGCTTTTATGGCTTTCGGGTGGCTGAGCCACAACACGACGGCACCCCACACTGGCATTTACTGTTATTTGTCGAAAAGCACCAATACCAAAAGATGGTTGATATCATGCGTGACTATGCCCTGAGAGAAGACGGTGACGAGACCGGAGCGGACAAACACCGCTTTACCGAAGTGAAAATCGACCCGAACAAAGGCTCAGCGACCGGCTACATTGCCAAATACATATCCAAGAATATCGACGGTGAAAACCTCGAATGTGGTATCTATGGCGAAGACCCGTTAGAAGCAGCGGCCAGAGTGGACGCATGGGCGGCCTGTTGGGGCATTCGTCAGTTTCAGCAACTTGGCGGCTGTTCGGTCACGGTCTGGCGTGAATTGCGCAGATTAAAGGACATCATGGACTTACCGGAAAGAGCCAAAGCAATCATCGAAGCTGCCGACAGAGGCGACTGGAAGACTTACACGCTGAAAATGGGCGGTGTATTCTGTGAGCGCCAAGCACAGGTATTTAAGCCCTACTATGAGCTTTCAGTTGACCAAACCACCGGAGCGGTGAAAACCAGCCAATATTGTAATAACGAATTGGTTAGGGCTTTAAAAGGGGTGATGACTGCCGGACGTGAATTCATCACCCGTGTTTTTGCGTGGCGGATAGAATCCGGCTTAGCGCTTTCTTTTAACTTGGAGTTCTGTGAATAAGTGTATTTTGCGTAAAACAATCTTTCAAAGGAAAGTATATAACATATTAGTGAGCCCAAATCTTGAACAGTTATACATATGTGTGTTAACGTTCATAGCATTGTGTTTTCTATGGGCGTTTATTTGTTTTGAACGAAAGTCTATATTTAACCAGTCACGTCATAGATGATGTAGTCGATTTGGCTGAGCAAATGACCAATCCTGTTTTATTGAAAGATAAATCGGGAAAATATTTATATGCTAATCAGTCAAGCATTAATTTATTTGGGCTGAATAATCAAAATGATTTGATTGGCATCGATGCTAAAGAACTGAATGTTAAGGTTAAGCATCATTGGCATTCCGAATATGAACAGGCTGTAGTAGATCTAGATAATTTCGTCATGAAGAAACGACAATCAGGGGTTGATTATATGAGAGCAATTCCTTGTCATGATGGAACATTACGTATTCAGAATATGATAAAAAAACCCATGGTTAGTAAATATTCAGATAGGGTTACTGCCATATTTACCTTTAGTGAAAATTTAACTGACTATGTAGATAGAATTGCTTTGCTTAATCTTTATGTTAAGTTTTATTCATCCCATGAATCTGCTATCCAATATTTTTTAAAATATTTAAATATCGATGGATTATTTCAAAAATATCCATCTTTAAGAGAGATGGAGACAATTCTATTGTTGTCTATACTAGGAAATCATAAGTCAGTATCAAATCAGATGGGGGTTTCTGTTAGGACAATAGAAGAAAACATTCGTAGGGTTAAACAAAGTAAGCTTAAAGAAGACTATTTTTGGCTTGTACTTTTGGAATTAATAAGAAATGAAAAAAGAAACATTAAACTTACGTAAAATTATACAGATAACTATGGCTTCCAATATATTGGAGTGGTATGAGTATATTATTTTTGCTTTTTTGTATACATCTATTGGGCAACATTTTTTCTCATCTTCTGACCCTGTTTCTGCTGCAATAGAGACATTTAGTGTTTTCGCATTAAGTTATTTAGCTCGACCCTTTGGGAGTTTATTTTTTGGCTGGTTATCTGATTACTCTTCAACGTCAAAAGCGGCTAGAATATCTATGCTCCTGATGGCTTTTCCTCCAATTGCTATTATTATGATTCCAAGCTATTCATCAATTGGAATATTTTCACCAATACTTCTTGTTCTTGTTCGATTGGTACAAGGCTTTGCGGCTGGTGGTGAGTTACCCGTAACGGCAACATTTGCATATAATCATACAGAGCAGAAGTATAAACGGTTAACATGTGCATTAGTTAATTGCAGCTCATTGATTGGTGTGTTGTTATCATCACTCACGATTACGGTTATTAATGCAACTTTAACTCAAGAACAGATTATTAACGGTGCATGGAAATATCCATTCTATATTTCTATCCCTTTGATTATATTCCTATTTTGGATAAGAAAAGATCTGATTTTAATGGATGATTTTAATCCTGATGTGAAAAATAACCAAAATAAATTCAGCTACTTATCGGAAATATATCAACATAAATATTCTTTTTTAGTGGGCTTTGTTGTGATCGCATCATTACAAATTTCATTTTATCTAATGTTTATTTGGTTTCCTACTTATCTCAATTTATTTCTTGATGTTCCTAAACTAATTTCATCAACATTCAATACAATCAGTTTACTAGTTATGGTTATGACAGTTATTTTGACTGGTCTCGCATTAATTAAACTTGATGGGAAGAAAATATTGTTTCATTTCATATATGTTGAAATGATTGTTGCAATACTTTCTTTTTATTGGGTGATACACAGCCAAAGTTATTTTACTTTAACAATGGTAAGTATCATATTTTCTATTTTGATTGGGGTGATAGATGCAATAGCACTCAGTTTTCTTGGTGGATTGTTTAAGTCTCAAATCAGAGGGTTGGGGATGAACCTTTCATTTACATTACCGGCTGTTTTCTTTGGTGGATTTTCTCCTTTGATTGCAACATGGATAATTAATCGTACAGGGATCTTAATGACCCCTGCAATAATGATAGGACTCGTATTATTAATAACTCTACTATGTTTAGTTAAATTTGAGCGTGTATCAAACATCCGCCAAGAGTTCCAGCATCAAAATTAACAATTAATTTTGAAAATGACTCATACACTTTGTCATAAGCTTTTTGTCCATGGTTATGACAAAGTGTTATTTTGTTTTTTTCCATATAAGTTAAAATGTCTTTATAACTTTCATAGAACATATCAGTAATATCATATACTTTTTTCAGTGTCCAAGGAGAAAAAATAGATTCAATTCTATCTAATGAAATTGGATTGAAAGGAGAATTGTCATCATGAAAAAGGTTTTGTGTAAATTTACTATTTGATGAATAATCAAATACAAGTAAATCAGTATTTTCCCTAGCCCTAATAGCAAGTTCAGAACATGCTTGGTTTTGATTCTGAAATGCATAAAATGCAGAAAAAATCGTAATTAGATCATAAGTCTCTTGAGTAAGCTTATTTATATCTAAAACATCACCATGTATAAACTGGCAGTGAGTATATTGATTTCGAGCATACTGAATTGCCTGTATGTCTTTATCTAAACCAGTAGTTTTGACTTGTTGATTAAGTAAATTTACTGTACCACCAAGCCCTGAGCCTACATCCAATATATTTTCTTTAGCTGAAAAATTAGTCTTTTCGATTGAAAAATAAACTGCTTCTATGCCTTTGGGATGAGTGAAGTCCCCTTTTCTTATTTCTGCAAGAAGATGTTTTTTCTGAATAAAGTGACCCATCGTAATCATCAGTTTCCTGTTGCAATCAGATGCAATCATTCTTTCATAAAGAAAGTAGAAATTATACAAAAAGTTTAATATGAAAACATACGGGATTTTCCCGTATATTTCAAAATAAACGAATCGTGTATCTTTACCTAGGTGCTCACTTGCATATTTACTTGAGCGAGTATAGAGCAATGGATAGTGATTAATCGTTCTTTTAATAAAAACAATAAGGATAGAAATGAAACTAAATTAGTTTCATCACAATATTAGTAGGCTAAATATGAAACAAGATAAATCATCTCACTCTCTGCTTGATGCT
>NZ_JCARSY010000046.1:0-23423 GCF_059641415.1 Vibrio rubrogenes | reverse complement strand
GAAGTATTGCCCTCTTTCGACCGAAAAATAAAGAACCGTTAGGGCGTGTATCTACCATGCGTATGCAAGCATGAAGGTGTATCAGTGAACCCTAATGACACTCAAATGTACCATTAGGGCAATCATGCAATCATGACTCGGCTGATGTTTCCCCCAGCGCTTAACGATGCAATTTAACTGTTGATCCGGTCAGTGAAGGCACGACATCAATCCGCAATGCCATTTGCTCTTTCAGATCTGCAACGTGGGAGATGATACCGATCATTCGCCCGGTTTGTTGCAGATCAACCAGCGTCTGGATCGCCAGATCAAGCGATTCCGGATCTAAGCTACCAAAGCCTTCATCAATAAATAAGGTTTCCAGCCGGATACCACCACTGTATGACTGAACCACATCAGATAAACCTAAAGCGAGCGCCAGTGCTGCCATAAAAGACTCACCACCGGATAGTGTTGCCACATCGCGGTTTTTACCGGTGTAACCATCTTCCACCACCAGATCAAGACCGCGACCGGCGATGCCTTTGAATCCTTCGGTTTTCCGCACCAGCGTATAACGCCCTTTGCTCATTAAACTCAGCCGTTGAGAAGCCTGAATCAGAACGTCATCGAGTAAAACCCCTAATACGAAGCGGTGCAGGCTGATCCGGCTGCCGGTTTTACCGCTGGCGACGTCATAGAGGGTGCCGTAAACCTGATACTCTTTTTCCAGTTTGGCGTTTTGCTCGTGCAGTTGAGCAATATCGTGACGCACTTTTTCCAAGCGTTCGAACGTTGAGTAGATCGTATCAAGCTGCTGACGGGCATTGGTATAGGTTTGTTGTGCCTGAGTCAGGGTTATATTCAGCGCTTCCAGATCCGGTCTTTGGGCATCTTTCAAGGCTGCGGTTAAGTCAGCCAGCGTCTGTTCCAGACGGGTTTGGGTCTGTTTGAATTCATCCAGCTCTTGCTGCCATTGCTGGATTTCCTGCTCAGTGCACAGACTGGCGAGATAGTGTTGCTCATCGCGGAAATGGCTGGCTGCCAGCGCTTGACGCCATTCGGCTTCTGCCGCTGTCAAGCGCGTTTGTGCCTGCTGGAGTAACTCCTGATTGGTGATGAGCTGACTGTTGAGGTTCGAACAAGCCAGTGTCGCTTGTTGTAGTTCAGTCTGTGCCGTGGTCAATGCTTGATTGAGAGTGTCGATCTGTTGCTGTGTTGTGGTGATTTCTTGATTCATCTTGGTGACACTGTCACGCTTGGGGTCGATTGATTCACTGAGCTGACGTAGTTGCTCCTGATTGGTACTCAGCCGTGAATCGTTAGTGATGATTTGTTGATGGAGTTCGGCCAGTTTCGTTTCACCGTCTTCACAGCGTTGATTAAGTGTTGTAACGGCTTGCGTCATTTGTTCCAGATTGAGGGTAGATAAATATTGCAGTCGCTGATGTTTGACTTGTAAATCTTGTTGGAGCTGCACCGGCTGGATTGAGGCTTGCTCACCGAGCTGCGTGGTTAACTCATTCAAGCGCTGCTCGGTCTGGCTGATCAAGGTCTGGTGCTGCTCGAGTTGAGCGGAAAGCTGATGATAGTGCTGCCATGCCTGCTGCTGTTCAGTGCGGGCTTGGCGGATTTGTGCTTTGGTGACTTCAGTATCGGTCAAGACCGCAGGAGAAGGGTGCTCACAACTGCCACAGACCGGACACGCCTCACCGGGATGAAGTTTTCTGGCCAGAATGGCCGCCTGTGCACTGTGCCACTGCATTTCTAACCGGTCAGCTTGTTGTTGTGCCGCTTCAAAACTCTGCTTTGCCTGCTGAATGGCAGCGGTCTTTTGCGGCGTCTGTTCCACTGCCTGCTGATACTGTTTTCTCAGGCTTTCAAGTTGAGTGAGATCAGTGGCTAAGCGCTGCATTCGGGCAATTTCTGCTTCAATTACGGGCTTTTCAGCGAGTTCAGCTTGTGCTTTCTCGAATGCTTGCCGGGCTTGCTCCGCTTCGTGGCGCAGTTTTTCTTTATGAGCAAGATATTGAGTCTGGGTTTTCTCAAGGTTCTGCTTTTGGGTGATATTTTCCGCGATTTTATCTTCGAGAGCCTGTTTTTCCGCGAGTTTGGTTTTGAGACTTTCTAACTGATAGACCGTTTTCGTCAGTTCAGGAATCTGTTTGGCTTGTTCAGTCGCTGCATCGAGTGCAGTTTGCTTGTTGTGCTGTTCAGCCTGCGCGGCGCGGTGTGCTTTTTCTTGCGTGATAATTTTCTGTTGAAACTCGTCTACCTGCTTGACGGCATTGCTCCAATTGATATGAGGTAGTTGGATTTTAGCCGCATTGCGTGCGGTCTCCAGTTGTTGTTGCCGTGCAGTTATGTGCGGACTTTGTTCGAGATGGGTACTGAGTGCCGATTGCGCGTGACTGAAGCGGTCAAAATCCTGATTGAGCGCTTGCGCTTTTTGAATTTCGGATTTGATCTGATTGAGTGCAGACAGCGCGTTCTGTTCTTGATGACGAGCCGCTTCGAGCTGTTGGGCAAGCGCCGTTTGTTGCTCGTCGAGTGCCTGTTCAGAGGTGGCACCTGCCACTTGTAAAGCGCCGCGGATCTGGTTATCGAATTCGTTTTTAGCCTGACTGATATCACTGGCTTTATCTTTGAGTGCAAATTCGATTTTTTTATAAATATCGGTTTGAAACAGTTGACCGAAAATGGCTTCCCGATCTTTAGAGCTGGCCAGTAACAGCTCGCGGAACTGACCTTGAGGCAAAACCATCACCTGACGAAACTGCGTTTCGTTGAGACCAATCAAAGTTGTCACTTCCGTTTTCACCTGCGCGGTTTTGGCGGTGATCAGTTTTTCTCCGTCGGTTATGTTATACAGCGCTGCGCTATGCTTGCGAGTGGTTGTCCCTTCGCCACGGCTTTTCGGAACGGGTTGCTCCGGGCTGCGGGTGACCCGGTAGACTTGATCGTGCAGGGCAAAAGTCAGGGTGACTTCTGTCGGGGTATCGGCGCTGGCGAGATCACTGCGCATTTGAACGCTCTGACGTTCATTACCGGTAGTTTTGTCATACAGGGCAAAGCAGATTGCATCCAGAATCGATGTCTTACCGGAACCGGTCGGGCCATTGATCAGAAACAGCGGATGCTGCCCCAGATGGGTAAAATCAATCTGTTCGGTATTGGCAAACGGGCCAAAGGCCTGCATGGTCAGTTGTAATGGTGTCATGGATGTCTCTTACTGCCGGGTCAGTTGGTTGATGATGTCGCTGATAGCGCGATCTTGTTCTGCCGATAATTCGTTATCTTGCACTTCAACGAAGAAATCGCGGAACATGTCGATCTCACTGCGGGCCAGTCTGGCAGGAGCCATGGCTTGCTCAATACCAATTAACATCCCCGGTTTTTCCAAATGCAGCACATTGGGGTAGACGGTGCGGAGTTTTTCCATCGGATTGAGAATGGCGTGTTTATCTGTCAGCCGCACCAGCAAATAATCGTGATGCTGTGGATCGGTTTTGCCCTGTTCGAGAATGGTGTTTAGTTCGCCTTCAAGGATCCGCATTTCATGCGGTGCGGTGAGTTCGACCCGTTCGGCAGAGACAAATCCGTCGTGATTCAATTCGACCAGTGTGAATCCTTTCTTGTGATGTTGCTCGCTGAAGCTGTACTTCATTAAAGAGCCGGAATAGCGAATGTGCGCCGCACCTTTTTGCTGAGGCTGATGCAAATGGCCGAGGGCGACATAGTCGAAATCGATAAAATGTTCATGACTGACCCGATCTGAGCCCCCGATCGAAAGTGGTCTTTCGGACTCGGACTCAATTGCCCCATCGACAAAACAGTGACTGATCAGCACCTGTTTTTGGGTGGGAGAAGCGTGCTCGCGAACTTTCCGGGTCAGTAACTGATGGGCTTCATCGTGTGTAGAGACTGAAGTATGAAACGCGGCCCGAACGGTTTCAGGATCACTGTAAGGAATGCCATAGAAGGCGACCTCACCGGCAGATGGACTCTCAAGGATAACCGGCTCCAGCATTTGGTCAAAATCACTGATAATGTGCAAGCCGGCGTTTTTCATCTGCTCTGCCCCGAAGCCGAGCCGTTCTGCACCGTCGTGATTGCCCGGGATGAGAATCATCGGTGTATTGAGGGTGCCGCAAATCTGCTTGATGACCTGATTCAATAGTTCGATTGCCACCGTCGGCGGCACGGAGCGATCATAAATATCACCGGCAACAACCACCGCATCAACCGGGTTGTCTTCAATAAAAGCGACCAATTGTGCTAACACGGCGCGTTGATCGGCAATCAGTGAAACGCTGTGAAACTGGCGGCCAAGGTGCCAGTCTGAAGTATGGATAAATTTCATTGGTGTTGATTTCTTGATTCGTGAGCCAGAGCGGCATCGATAAGTCCGGAAGATCAAAGACTAGCTTATCCGAGCTGAACTGCAAAGGGAATGTGTCGGGTCATCGTTGAATAGTAAGACTGCTGAGTATCCATTTATCTTCCTTGTTGACGGACATATTCATGAAGGCTTCGGCAGTGAATACAGCATGTTGCAGAGTATTACCTTCGGCCCTGAAGCATCTGCTTATGATCCCAAGCCGATGTCCCAACCGGTGAAACCCGGAAAACCTGGAAAATTCGTTCCGATTACCGCCAGCGACGTGACCTTCTTTGTCCAAAATCCTGATTATAAAGGGGATTAATCATGGTCTATCGTCATGTATTCATGAATATAAATGTAATTGAATGACTCAGAATCAGGTAAATCAAACTATGAAAAAAAATCAAAGACCATCGTGGCAGCGCCTGACTTCTTCTACGCTGTTGCCGATTATTTTTACGCATCTGTCTTTCCCGGTTTATGCAGCGGTACAGCAGCATATTAAGCGTGTGATTTTAGTCGAATATTTTAGGGTGGGCAGCACTTTTTTGCTGTAACTTTGATCAATTTCTTACTAACGAATGTCTGGTGATGCATATGGCTAACATTCGAACCGGTTCGTTCAGCAAGTCATAACCCATAGCGGCCAGATACGATGAACCGAAAAGGCGAACCGATATCATGTTTGGGTCGTTTTTTTGAATTTTGTCTGATGTGCTGCATTTGCTGGATTATTTATTTTAATCAGTATCTTATGTTGATTGTTGTATCTTTTAGTGTTCATCGATTGTCCTGAGCTATGGACACTATTTAGTATTGTGACCTTATCAAAACTTTCTTATCTTGAAACTTACAGAGTATCCACCGCTCCGAAACCAAAACAGACGACGAAATAGAAAATATTGAACGATGAATCATTGACCGGTAACCAAAGGTAAAAATTAAAAATGATTACCTCACGACAACATAAATTATTGCGTTTTCTGCTCCAACAGCGAGAGTATGTCACCTTATTTAATTTGGCAGAACAATTCGATGTCTCGAAAAAAACTATCCAGCGTGATCTGAATATGATTGAGGATTACTTAGCGGGTTCGAACGTTCAGGTGGATAAAAAAGTCGGGGCAGGCGTCTTACTGCTGGCCAACAATACCGCTGACCTCTTGCAATTAGAACTACAGCTCAATGGTGAAAATGAAGATTCAGACAGCATGATGGGACACGCCCGTCGGATAAAAATTGTGTCCTGGTTATTGAGTGAGACCCCCAAAGAAACGTCAATCAATAAGCTGTCAGAACGTTTTTATATCAGCAATGCCTCTGTCGTCAATGATTTAAGAATTATTGAAGACTGGATAACTCCCCTTGGGTTGCAGTTGATTCGCAGTCAAAGCGGTACCCGGATTCAAGGGAATGAAAATAATGTCCGTCAGGCAATGGCCGCTTTGATTAACGGGTTAGTGAACCATCAGGACCTCGGTCTCGTCAACCATTCAAGACTGGATTCAGGGAGCTATAAAGCACTGGTACAGTATTTCGGTCACGACGAAGTCGCCTTTGTTCAGGTGCTGTTGCAGGATATGGAACAAGAACTGGCCTACCCATTAGGCGAAGCGTATTACATCAATCTATTTACCCATATTTTGATTATGATGCATCGGCGCACCAGAGGGAATTTACTCGATAATCCCGAGCATATATCCCGCCAGCCACTGGAAGACCCGGTGTTTCTTGTGGCCGAGACCATGGTAGAAAAAATTGAGCAATACATTGCCTTACCATTACCAAATGATGAAGTGTGGTTTATTTATCAGTACATTATTTCATCAGGTGTATTAGTCGTTGAAAATCATAATAGCAACTTGTTGCATTCAGAATTATTTAGTGATGAAGCGCGTGAGCTTACATCAGATTTAGTGAAGAGCTTTTCACAGCTCATCAATATCGATCTGAGTCAGGATAGTCAATTGTATGATGGCTTGGTCGTGCATATCCGGCCACTGATGAATCGACTGCATTATCAGATTAATATTCGTAACCCCTTGCTGGATGATATTAAAAATGAACTGGTGGATGTCTATCACTTAACCCGGATTGCGATAGAACATGTTTTGCTCCGTAGTATTCAGTCAAAAGAGGGGCAACAGAAAGGTATTCAACACAAAGTTTCTGATGATGAAGTTGGCTATCTGGCTGTCCATTTTCAGGCAGCGATTGAACGCCAGATCACCCACAAGCGTGTCTTGCTGGTTTGTTCGACAGGAATCGGCACATCCCATTTGCTGAAAAGCCGGATTCTGCGTGCATTTCCCGATTGGGAGATCGTTGCTGCGGTGCCAGCCAGTAATGTTCAAAGTGTGAATCAGCAGATGCGACCCGATCTGATTATTTCTACGATTCATGTGCCAGAGATTGAAACGCCCGTCGTCTATGTCACCGCATTTTTGAATGATGCCGATATCCAACGGATTACTGAAAAGCTCATCACAGAGAAACTACAGCAAGCCAGTGATGCATATACGGTGACTCAAGCTTGATTCAATGTTAACCAAGGTGGTTTATGGATATTTCATTAGTGCTGCAGGCGCAACATATCAAATTAAATATGAGTGCTAGAACCAAGCAGGAAGCCATTGAAGAATTAATCGATTTATTGGTGCAAGATGGCTGTGTGAGCGACAAAGCCCAGTTTCTTCGGGATGTCTGGCAACGTGAGGCGCAAGGAACAACCGGATTTGAAAATCATATCGCTCTGCCGCATGGCACATCTTCGGCGGTCAGCCAAACCGCGTTGGCGATTGGGCGTACCCCGCAGGGCATTGATTGGCAAGTTAAGGATGGCAGCGATATTCGTTGCATTATTTTATATGCAATTTGTTCGGATGCGCCCAATACGACTCATGTTCGTTTATTAACACAGGTTTCATATGCATTGGCAGATGAGGACATCATCACGCAATTACTCGCAGAAAATGAACCTCAAAATATCATAGCAATGTTGAATCAACCGTCGTGAGTCACCGATAAAATGAGTCTGTATGCTTTTATTTTCTCATCTTTTCAGTGTTCATTAATTGTCCTGAGTGATGGACACTATTTAGTATTGTGACCCGGGGGGATTTTTCTTATCGTTATTATC
This sequence comes from Vibrio rubrogenes, assembly GCF_059641415.1. Lineage (NCBI taxonomy): Bacteria > Pseudomonadati > Pseudomonadota > Gammaproteobacteria > Vibrionales > Vibrionaceae > Vibrio > Vibrio rubrogenes. Next base: position 15,921 of record NZ_JCARSY010000046.1, on the reverse strand, counting down.
ATAGATGGTCGGCGAATAATAATAAAAGAGATAGGTTGAGCGGCGAATTCTATTTTATTTGATGATTTATTTGGGGCAGGGCAGGGTGATTCGGTGGGATATTGAGCCTGTTATTAAAGTAAATGCATTAAAGAAAGCTCTTATGACAGACAGTGGCATCCGGTCAGTGATGCACAAACTGTTTCTCAATTTTTATTCAATATTAACAAAGGTGGTTTATGGATATTTCGACAGTGCTGAAGGCGAAACATATCAAATTAAATATGCTCGCCAGAACTAAAGAAGAGGCCATTGAAGAATTAACCGATTTATTAGTGCAGGATGGCTCTGTCAGCGACAAAGCGCAGTTTCTTCGGGATGTCTGGCTACGTGAAGCGCAAAGTTCAACCGGATTTGAAAACCATGTCGCGATCCCGCATGGCAAATCCTCGGCGGTCACTCATACCACACTGGCTATCGGACGCACTCAGCATGAAATTCCTTGGGAAACCATGGACGGGAGTGATATTCGTTGCGTCATTTTATTTGCTGTGCGTTTAGAGGACCAAGACACGATGCATATTCGGTTATTAACACAAGTTTCAAGCGCATTAGCCGACGAGGAGATTATCGCGCAACTACTGGCAGAAAATGATCCGGAAAATATGATTGAAATTTTTAATACACAACATGAAGTGAATGCTTAAATTGAATGTCCACTAATTTTATTTCTCATCGCAGAAATAAAAAACTGAATGAATTATCGAGGGTGATTATGAATATTGTTGGTATTTCAGCCTGTACTGTAGGGATTGCACATACCTATATTGCACAGAAAAAGATTGAAATCGCAGCCCAGAAAGCGGGCCATCATGCAAAAATTGAAACGCAGGGCACGATTGGGATTGAGAATGCATTAACAGAAGAGGAAATTGCCCAAGCCGACATTGTTTTACTGGCGGCTGATGTTCAGGTCTCCGGAGAAGAACGATTCGCCGGGAAAAAAGTCGTCAAAGTGCCGACAGAAATGGCGGTGAAGTCACCCAATAAACTGATAGAAAAACTACAAGAAATCGTCTTAAGTAGTCAAGCACAATAAAAATAACATCGATTGATTTATCCATTACATCCAACATGAAATAGAAGGTGCTATATATGAGCATGAAAGAAATATGGAAAGCAGCCAATCCGAAAGGGCATCTGCTCACCGCTATATCATTTTTAATTCCCATTGTTTGCGGTGCTGGTTTTATTATTTCCATCGGTTTATCGCTGGGCGGTACCGTTCAAGACACATTGGTTCCCGGGCAATTTGATGTGTGGGGTGTACTTGCCACCATCGGCGCCAAGGCGCTCGGTCTGTTGCCGGTTGTGATTGCCTGCGGAATTTCTGGCTCCATCGCCGGTAAACCGGGTATCGCTCCGGGTTTTGTCGTCGGCCTTACTGCTAATGCAATTTCTGCGGGGTTCATCGGTGGTATTCTCGGTGGTTATATTTCCGGTTATCTGGCGCTTGCCATCATTAAACATGTCAAGGTGCCCAATTGGGCGAAGGGATTAATGCCGACTTTGATTGTGCCCTTCTTTGCATCGGTGATTAGCGGCCTGATAATGGTCTATATCATCGGTACCCCCGTGGGCGTTTTTACCGAGATGCTGACCTCTTTCTTAAAAAGTATGAGTACGTCATCGAATTTGGTGTTAGGTGCAGTGATTGGTGCATTGTGTATTATTGACTTTGGCGGACCGATTAATAAAACATGTTTTGCATTTGTATTAACGCTCCAAGCTCAGGGGATTAATGAACCGATTACAGCCCTCCAGCTGGTTAATACAGCAACGCCGGTTGGTTTTGGCCTTGCTTATTTTATTGCCAAACTGCTGCGTAAAAATATTTATAACTATGAGGAAATCGAAACCCTCAAATCTGCTGTTCCGATGGGGATTGTCAATATTGTTGAAGGGGCAATACCGGTCGTGATGAATGATATTGCCCGCGGGATTACTGCGGCAGCGATTGGTGGTGCCTGTGGTGGTGCGATTACTCTGGTGTATGGCGCTGATGCGACTGTCCCTTTCGGGGGAATTTTTATGCTGCCCACCATGTCGAACCCGATGGCCGGATTGATGGCATTAGTCGTCAATATTCTCGTGACCGGTACGGTTTATGCGCTGATTAAAAAAGATGTCCCGATTGATGCCATCGCAGATAATGGCGAAGAGGAAGACCTCAATTTAGATGATATTAAAATTAACTAAACGTTCTCTTTGTAAAATAGCAATGAATAACATAGCGATTTAAATAGACTCAGTCTTAAATATTTAAATTATCCATATAAATAATGGCGTGAATTATATAAATTTCGCCTCGTTATTTAATGGTGAGGGTTTGTTATTGCTATTTGATCTATCTTTTCATCAAAGAACGGAATTTGAAAATATGAGTGAACATATACATATTTCTCCATCGTTAATGACTATGGACCTTGATCAATTTAAAGAGCAGATTACTTTTTTAAACGATCACGTTGATTCATTTCATATTGATATTATGGATGGGCATTTTGTCCCGAACTTAAGTTTATCGCCGTGGTTTATTGAACAGACCCGTAAACTGAGCAATAAACCGATGTCCGCCCATTTGATGGTTACTGACCCGACATTCTGGGTGAAGCAACTGATCAATATTCAGTGTGAATTCATCTGTATGCCGGCAGAAAACACCAATGGCACCGCCTTTCGTCTGATTGACCAAATCCATGCTGCCGGGCTCAAGGCCGGTGTGGTGTTAAACCCCGAGACGCCGGTGAGCGCGATTCTGCCGTATATCGATCTGCTTGATAAAGTCACCATCATGACCGTTGACCCGGGATTTGCCGGGCAACGATTCTTGGTCAAGATGCTCGACAAAATTACCGAGTTAAGACAGTTGCGTGACGCGCATGACTACCATTATCTGATTGAAATGGATGGCTCAACCAATAAAGAGCACTGGCAAGTGATCCATGCTGTTAAACCCGATATTTACGTGATCGGGCGCAGTGGGCTATTCAATTTGACGGATAATATTGAAAGTTCATGGTTCCAAATGGTGGCTGAGTTTGAACAAGCGACGGGGGAAACGTTTCGTTAGTTTGGTTCAAGTCAGTAGTGGCCGGGCTGTGGGGCGATGAACACACAGCCCGGACTGATTTTTTATTGGGCGCTATTATCATTGACACGGCGAATTTCTATTTCCGCAGGATGTGTATGGCGATTAATCACCGAATTTAGTTAACTCATTACGAAAAAATGGCAAGCAGATAGAACTGCCTACCATCTATAATTAAAATCAGATATCTAGTTAATCAACCCATAGTCATCAACCAGTTCACGATCAACAAGTTTAAAGTTCGAAAGCTTTAAGTTGAGCCAATGCGCTTCATGAATGTGTTCCATCAAAATGACCTGAATACCTCCCTTATCTTTCATTTCTTCTACGTACATATTAATCTCCCTCAATGCTAGATCTAGACTTGCGATATCATCCTCGTTTTCTAACGTATAGGGAGTGCTTACCTGATCAAAAACTAAGAAATGTGCAAGCCAAGGGACTGAGTTCTCTCTTGCTACTTTATGCAGCGCCATGAAGTAAGACAAATGTAAGTATAAGTAATTAGATGCACTACCGATATCAATCATCTTCTCGATAGCTTCTCCTTCATTGAGAACTAGATTAATCGCACGCTCTTTCTCTAAAAATACAGCTTGGCTATTTTCATACCCTTTGAGTTTCAGTCGACTTAAATGCAGGTTGATGTATTTGTTGAGTTTACCCATAACAAATTCACGCTTAGACTCGATATTTTGAACATGACCACTTAAATCTTCAATTTTTTTGTCAATTTCGGAAAGCTTTTCTTTGTAATCAATCGGAATCGAACGTTCCGAGAAAAGCTCTACTTTCACAGATAACTTTCCTTGATACCTATATATATCTTTAGGAGAAGATAGCGACTTGTTAGTAGACTTAAGCTTGCTAATCTTTGCCTTTAGATCGTCCAATTCTTTCTGCAAAGCTTTAGCTTTGGAGTTTACATCAACATATAACGGTGATTTCTTTCTTGTCTTCCAACTATCTTTTACAGCTGATAATTGTTCTTCTAACGCAAGCAAGAGAGCGCTTGTGTTAGTGCCCGGAAGTGTCTCTCGATACCTATCGAGAATGTATTTAATTGGAAGGATGGAATCATCACTTTCCTTTAGAAGAGATTGGTACTTGCTAAAATCTTCATTGAACCGTTTAAACTGTTGTAATTTCCGATTTAACTCTAGCTGTTTAGACTCAAGGTCTTTGAGTTGGATATCCGCTTTGCTAAATTCTTCAATATTTGATTCGGCTATCGACTTTAAACTGCTTAGAGTATCTTTAATGTATTCACTAGGTTTGTCGAGAAGCCCAAGTGAAATTGCTTCCTGTTCTAGTTGCTCTACATCTTCTTGAAAATGAAGCTGCTTATTCTGCATCACTTCAGAGCGTTGCTCTAAGCTTAATCGGTTCCTTTTGAGCTTCTCAAGGCGTTCAGTTATTATCGCACCTTCGCTATCAACAACACCTAACGCCATACGAAATGTTCGCTCAATACGTTCTATCGTTTTTAGATCTTCAGGTTTGTTATATAAATAACCTGGTGCAACAAGAGCATTTTGATCTTGATAGCAATAGCTCAAAAAACTACGAAATGATACTTTAGAACCTGCCTTTATGGTTCTGCCCCCATAAGGGACTTTCAGTTCACCATCCAAGCCGAAAGACTTATCTAGCACTTTTTTTAGAGTATCAACTTTCATATTATTATATGGAATTTCTGGAATTAGGCCTTGATCTGAAAAATATCCTTCCGTAGTTTCACCTATATGGTAGGCAGGCCTCGCAATAGTTATATCACCATCACGTGTCTGTAATCTAAGCCCATACCAAGAGGATTTTTCGTCAATATTATGCTTGGATATACCGTCCGCCTTTGAAGATAGCAAGCAGTAGTCAATAATGTGAAGAATTGATGATTTACCTTTACCTGACTCACCTGTAATAACATTTACTGAGTTAGGATAAAGTTCAAGATTACGGAGTTTACCACTTTTTTGCCAGATTAATATGTTTTTTATTTGAATGGTCATATTTTTAATCTCAATAAAGAGTATAATTCTTCAGGTGCTATAGTTAGAATTTTTGATAAATTTTTTGATGCTAAAATAATTTCATTAACTTTTTTTCCTAAATATTCATCCAAGCTATCTGTATGGTTTGTGTATGTCAGAGTGCCATCTTCAATAGAAAAAAAACCAAGCTCTTTTCCCATTAGAATTGCATTTGTTGTTATTATTAAATAGTCAGTGAACTTTTCATTAAATCCAATGAAATAATCACTTTTCGAAGTTATTAATTCTTGTGCAGATAGAACGGATGTGCTTTTTCGCTTTAGATAATTTCTTATTTTTTTATCAAAAACCAAAGGGATTACTAAGTATGCATTAGCTACATTTAATGAACCAAGATAAGACAGTACTGATTGTATTGCTAACAACCCAGTAGCTTCATTATTTAACACACTATTCATTTAGTTCCACCGTAGATTTTTTCCCAATCTTTTCGCCAACCAATCCAACGAAAATCAGATAACTCCATACCTTTTCCTATCACCATCGGCTTCGCTAAGACGGAGTTAGATACAACCAAATTTGTACCTTCCAAACTATACAAACAATTTCTAGCAAGAGCCTTGTGATTTTGCTCATTACTAATATCTTTTCCGTTATAATTCTGTTTATGCAGAGTTCGCCAAGATGAATATAATTCTTCATTGACCGCTTCATCTTCTGTCGTACTAAACTCTCCTTCAGAAATGATTTTCTGAATGAACATAGAAGTAGCGGCATATTCCATTGCATATTCAATAATATCATCACTATCTATGTTTATATCTTCTAACTGTTTGGCAAATACTCCATCTCTAGGGTTTATATTATTTATATTTTTAAACCTATGATAGCTCGAAAAATCAATTTTTCTGTCTTGAGATAGTTTAATAATTCGGTCGAATTGAAATTCTTTTCTAAACATATCAAAGTCAATGTTTATTTTATTTCCATCTTTGATTAATTCGTATTTCTTTTTTCTATAGACACCAATAAGTTGATAAACAACATCTAATGACTTATTTTTATCAATTGAGAAGTACTCAACTTTATTTCTCAGTCTTTCAAAAATATCATTAATAGAGAATACAAAGGTAATTTTGCTAAATAGTGTGTCTTTTTGTTTTGGTGTCAAACTGTAAATATGATCAACGTATTTTTTAACAGGGTTTTCAGCTGCACTTTCATTTTTAGTAAATTCTTTTTTATCTATATCATTCTTGATTAAGGTGATCGTATGTTCGATTTTAAATAAATCAATGTCAGTTTTATCTAACTGATCAACAAAACCTGCTCTCATCGTTTTCTTTTTATTTGTGAAAAAGATAAGTTGAATATCCTCACCTGAAATTTGTTCAAGAGCCTTGCTCCAGTTGTAAAGGGTTTTCCATAGGTCTAAGTCTCTATTTGTTACAGATTCAGCATCATCAACAGAATGCTTAACTTGGATTAAGGCTTTTCCACCGTGAATTTTCTCGTGATGCACATCATCTAAAACTTCAAGGCCAACAATTTCTCCTTTTTTCATATCAATGAGATATTCGAGACATACAAGATCTTGGTAGTCGAAACCCAGCTGACTTTTATCAGCGGCTACCTGTTCAAAAAAATCATCTGACATCAAAGCCTCAACAGCGTCTATTTATAGGGGTGAGTATATCTATCACACTCTCTGTGCAAAAATATAATCACTTTAAACATACTATCAAAGATGCATATTACCTATAAAAAAATCTATAAAAGCTGAGTTCTATCAACAAAGTGTTGTCGTTACCCCGACTAAAAATCGCCACTTTAAGCGCTCGATACCCTCTCAGTGACATCATTTTCAATCCGCTGTGTGGAATGATAGATTCTGCGAGCTTAACAAGTACCGTTGCTGTATCCTGACGGCTGTTCATCCGTTTACCGAAGATATTCAGTGGCTAGCCCTCATTGTCCCAAGTCTCTAGACCCAAGCACCTCAGTCCAATTTGAGTTGATCACTACAATTTGAGTTGACTACTACAAAGCAACTAGGGTGCTATCTTCCCCCGACAACCCCGTTCCGTCATCTCCCGTAATTTATCTACTTCACTTTGTAAATACGTCAGCTCTTCTGCGGTGATTTCGTAATGTTCGGAATAGCGGGCATCGATGTAGGCGCGTTTGAGGCGCTGGAAGCTGCGGCGGTGGAACTTGTTTTCCATCGGGAATAGCTCGGCAAAGGCCGGGTCTTGCTGGGCGCACATCGAGCGCAGGCTTTCAATATTGTGGGTTTTGGGCAGATAGTTGGTACACACCAATAGGGTGCAGGCGAACAGGCGTTCTGTAGTCTGATGGAGCATGAATGCAGCAACTGCATAATCTTGTCGCCGAGTATAATCGCCGTAGCCTAGAAAATATGACTCTGCACTTTTAAACCAGTGCTGAAAATGTTTGGTTGCAACTGCCACTCGCTCTGACTCACTTAAATTCCCCGGCATGGGCAGTTCCCGCTTATCGGCGCTGAACAGTTCAATGCCCTGTTCTCGAATATCTTTAAAGAAGTAGTGACCTTGCTGGAGCTGCTGATGGACTTCATTGAGTGTGTGGACGATCAAGCCAAGCGGGGCAGAGGTGACCCGACGCGCAATCTGCTCTTCGGCACTGTGCCACACCGCGTACTCTTCGACCAATGACGAGCGGTTGACGATCACCAGAATATCGTAGTCGCTGATATAACCGTTGGGGCGGTCACTGACCCAGGTGCCTTTGGCATGGCTGCCAAACAGGATAATTTTAAGGATCCGAAACTCAGCCTTGCTGCCATTTTTGTTGCGCAGAAAATCATCCAGCGTATCGCGTAATACGGTGGTGATGGTGTGAAGTTCTTGTTGTTTCCGCTCCGGGAGGTGATCGAGTGCTGTTTTCATCGCGGTTATCCTACTACGAGCCGGGGGCAAAACAAACCGTTACCACATCGAGCAGTGTTGTTTTTGTTGATGATTTTCGGTTTTGTCATAGTGATACCCGGCTGTGAATTGATGTCGGTATCGTGAGCGATTTGGGTGGCGGTGACGATATACGCAGGGTCACTTTGCGACACAATTCAGGAAAAATCATACTTTTCTAATGCTTGTGGGATATATTGCGCTGATATTTTGTACAACTACACTACGTAAGACCACGGGAATAAAAAGCATACCCACCATAACCAATGTAGCCACATCATCAGATCCATTTTATAACCACGTTTGATAGAACGATGAAAAATAAGTGGGTAGATCATCGTATACATGAAAAATATACCCGCAGCACTCATTCCTGAAATTACGAGAAAACCCCGGTCTTCCAAATACCAACAAGGGTCTTTTGCTAGTTTGCGAACCAATACCTGAATATGTTCCCTATCACCAAAACTGTAACGTAAGCTACAGATAAATATGACGATCATCCATACCATTCCATAGAGGCCGACACAACGCAAAAGAACTTCATACATAACTGGCACGGATCCGCACGAAAATAATAGTGAGCCACCACAACCAGTGCAGCCACATCATCACATCCATCTTATAACCACGCTTGATGGAACGATGAACGATAAAAGGATAGAGAATAGAATATATAGCAAAGACACCTCCAGCACTCATGCCTGAAATCAAAACAAACATGACACTATCTTTATTGAAATACCATTGTGGATCTTTTGCTAGCTTACGAATTAACTGGTAAATACGCTCCCTATCTCCGAAACTGTAACGCATCATACAGACGAAAAATACAATTCCCCAGACAAGCCCAAAAATCGCTATATATCTTAAAATAATTTCATACATAAAATGTATCACCACTACCTATAAACTATTGGGAATTTTAAAATGGTTAAACCTGTTTTTATTGATATATTCTTCAACTTCTTGAGGTATACGAGACTCTACTTTCTCTTCAATACTATCAAATAACTCATTAAGTCCAATTAAATCGTAAAGCTCATTAAAGATTATTTTCCCTTCACCGGCGCCGTATATACCAGCTCCTAATGCTGAACTACCAACAACCAATAAAATAGCAGGAGCGGAAGAAATACTTAATACGGTAACAATCGTTCCTCCGACGATTGCTCCGATATAACCACCAGCCCAGCCACCAATTACACCACCAGTTTCAACAGTAGTTGCCCTTGCACAGTCACTCAATCCACCGGCTTCACATTGCTGAGTGACTGAATAGGTGGCACTGGCAATGCTCAGTCCGATGGACACTTTGCCTGCGTTTTCTGCGTATTTCACCCATTTTGATGTATTTGCGAGATGTCTGCCAAGCTCCGGTACGCGTCCGCCTTCCAGAATTTCATCCGCATGGTGAATGAGTGATTTGGTTGAATGAATGCCGAGCTTTTCTTTCAATCCGGTATTGACGGGGAGGCTCAGTGTTTTCTGGGTGAGTTTATCCAGTTGTGAGTCGAGCAGGCCGGTTAATGCCTGACGTTGTTGGATAAATGCGTCCCGACCGATATGTTTGCCTAAGAAACGTATATACAAGCCATCCAGCTTTTGCAGGGTTGTAGCCACGTTTTCCAGATGTTTCTGCATTGCCGGGGCTAAGGTTCCCGTTGCGGCGCTGCTCCATGCAAAGGCGTCACTCGGTGCGCCTTGCTCGAACGCTTCACAGACTTTGCAATCCAGCGTTTCAAAGTAACGGTGATTCAGTTCGGCCTGTTCATCCGATAGTTCACCAATGGCTTCGCTGGCGATTTTCGCCTCTTCCTGTAATACCTTGAGTTTTTGTTTTTCTTGGTCTGATTGCGGCGCCTGACTGGCGAGTATCACCAGCTCTCCGGGGCGAACCGGGTCATTCAGATGACCGTTCAGTTGTTGCAGCATTGAGCGCACTTGCGGAGCGGTTTCATCCGCAAGTAAATCGTTCCACAAGCTGGCCTGAGACTGATGCTTTTCAACCATAGAAAAGCCCAAATCAAAAGCAACAGGTTCATCGGTAATACGCACCAGCGGAATATCTGCCGTGACCAGACTTTGATCATGAATTGCGATTACCTGAGTGTCGGTGAGATATTTTTCCTGATAGCGATACCAGCTATTGAGCGGCTGATTGTAATCCTGCGGGGATTGGGGCGGCATCGCACTGATCCGTTCCGGCACGACGGCGCTTTCTTGCTCCGCTCTGATATTCAGCACATCCCCGATTTTCAATGCCATCGGGTCTGCGTGATAAGCGGGATTCAGATTCAGCAATTCTTTAGCACTGAGTCCGTATTGTTGGGCGATCTCCGGCCACGATTCTCGCTTGTTACTTCCCGGAGCACGCTGCACCGTGTGGGTGGTCGGCTCCTCGGGCTGCACTTGTTTCTGTTCAGCCGACTCCCGGCTCATGACCGGTTGACGGGTTGCATCCAGCAGGGCACGGATATCCAGACGGATCCCATGCTGTGCAATGGTGTCATCCAGATTGTTCAGTTGCTCCAAGGTGATGGGCTGCTTCAGATACACCAGTGACTGATGGTTGATCTCCACTCCGTTTATCTTCCAGAACACCAGCAAAGCCCGATGACTGCACGGACAGCCTCTTGCGGTGTTCAGCACCCCTTCACGGGAAAGTGTGGCATAAAACAGGCCTTCACCATCTTCCGGCAGATAAAATTCCTGAACCAATTTGTTATCCCGGAAATGATACAGATACCCGGATGCCGGAAAACCAAGCCGTCCGCCGACCTGCACTGCAGGCTGGATAGGAATATAGGCATCACGAACCATCGCTGAACCAATGGGTTTTACCCGTACCGGATCAGGCAGACTGACGCCAAGCGGTGCGCTGTCACTGAAAGCATAGAGCCTTTTCTGCTCGTTATAGGCTGCGCGGTACACATAACGGGTGCCGTGTTCCGTCCGGTCTTTCTGTTGTGGCCCGGTTTTCACTTCTGCTTTTTTACCCTGTAGCACAAAGCCATAACGGAGCATCGACAGGCGGGATTCATCCGAGCAGGCGATTTCCAGCATATATTCATATTTCGAAGCAGGAACCTGATCGGCATTATCCGGGATGGTCGGCTCAGGAACATAAGGCGGCATCGGCTGAGCCGGATGCAGACTCCCTGAATAGCTACTACCGGAACCTCCTCCGGCAGCATGACTCCCGGCACCTTTCTCTGATAGCGCAACGCGTTCCAGATAAGCTTTTTGTGCCAGTGGCTCCAGTTGATCGGCTACGAGTGGATTGATTTGCCAGCTCTGGTGGTTCATTTCATCCTGAGCCGGGATCATCAGCGGCTCTGACGGGGTATCGTGCAGTAAAACCAGCTCACCGCTTTTTAACTCGGCCTGCAATTGTCTGAAACTCATTCCGGCGGGAAGCGCTGTTTTTAAATCGGACTCTCTGAGGGAATCAAAATCACCTTCGACCTGACCAAATTCATAAGCCATTAGATCGGAAAGACGAACGACGTTGTAACTCATTGTTATTATTTTGTTGGGTTGCAATTAAATGGGGTGCATATAATACAGAAAATAGACAAAGATGGATCAGGTAATGAATGGTTGAGATTGTTTTTTTTTGCAAGCTCTGCCGTTTTTCTCGGGGTAAGGAAAAACCGTTTATATTTTCATCACTCTTTTGTTTTCCTGATTCGATCTGGAGGGATTGATGTACCTTGGAGCCTGAATACGCTGTTGTTTCTGCCAAATAGAGGCTTTCAATTGGCAGTTTATTCAGTAAAAATGGTCATTTGAATCAGACTCTGCTGTCTATTCTTGCTGATTGAGTCAAAATTATCTAATTTAGCGAAATGCACCTTTGGGTCGCTCATAAAAGTGACCGGCTGCAATACCATACAACGGTAATGTTCCAATCCATTTCAGGTATATACCTAAGGTTTTAAATAGAATGGCCATTAAGAAAAACGAACTTTATTCCTCTCTTTGGGCGAGCTGCGATGAATTGCGCGGTGGTATGGATGCCAGTCAGTACAAAGATTACGTGTTAACAATGCTGTTTATTAAATACGTGAGTGATAAGTTTAAGGGCGATCCCTACGGCATGATCGTCATCCCTCAAGGCGCCAGTTTTGATGATTTGGTTGCCCTCAAAGGGGATAAAAATATTGGCGAAAAAATAAACAAACACATTATTGGTAAAATTGCGGAAGAGAATGATCTTAAAGGGGTGATCGACGTCGCTGATTTTAATGACGAAGATAAACTCGGTAAAGGCAAAGAGATGGTCGATCGTCTGACCAAACTGGTGGGTATTTTTGAAGGGCTGGACTTATCCGGTAACCGCGCCGATGGAGACGATTTGCTGGGGGATGCATATGAATACCTGATGCGTCACTTTGCCACCGAATCCGGTAAGTCGAAAGGTCAGTTCTACACACCGTCGGAAGTATCCCGCATTGTTGCGAGCGTGGTTGGCATCACCAAAGAGACCCCGCAGGATGCTACTGTGTACGACCCGACCTGTGGTTCCGGCTCGCTGTTACTGAAAGTCAATGACCAGTCGCAACGTGGCCTGTCCCTTTACGGTCAGGAAATGGATAATGCGACCAGTGCATTAGCGCGGATGAACGTGATTTTACACAGCTGCGAAACTGCCAATATTTTCAAAGGCAACACCTTATCGGAACCACACTGGAAAGACGCCCCCAATAAGCTCAAAACGTTCGATTTTGCGGTGGCTAACCCACCGTTCTCCAATAAAAACTGGACCAGTGGCTTAAACCCGAATGAAGATTTGTATGGTCGTTTTACCTGGGGGATTCCACCGGCGAAAAACGGTGACTATACCTTCCTGCTGCATATTCTGACCAGTTTGAAAAGTACCGGGAAAGGGGCGGTGATCCTGCCGCATGGCGTATTGTTCCGGGGCAATGCCGAAGCCAATATTCGTGAAAACCTGATCAAACAAGGTTATATCAAAGGCATTATCGGTCTGCCGGCTAACCTGTTTTATGGCACAGGTATTCCGGCCTGCATTATCGTGATTGATAAAGAGTACGCCAGAAAAGCTTCTACCACGGCCGATGGTCAAGTGGAAGGGCGCCCGATCTTTATGATTGATGCCAGCAAAGGCTTTATGAAAGACGGCAATAAAAACCGGCTGCGCAGTCAGGATATCTACAAAGTGGTGGAAGTGTTTAATAATGGTCTGGAGATTGATCGTTACAGCCGCTTAGTGCCAATGTCGGAAATTGCTGAAAACGACTACAACCTCAATATTCCCCGTTATATCGACTCTTCCGAACCAGAAGATCTGCATGATTTAACGGCGCACCTGCAAGGTGGCATTCCGAACCGTGATGTCGATGCCCTTGGTGATTTCTGGCGTGTGTTCCCATCACTGCGTGAGACCTTGTTTGCACCGCTGCGTGACGGTTACAGCCAGCCACTGGTGGCAGAAAGTCAGGTGAAGGCCACCATTCTTGAGCATCCTGAATTTAAAACGTTTGCTACTCGCAGTTTGTTACCGTTCAAGCAGTGGCTGAAACAGGCAGCACTGAAAGAAATTGGCAAAGGCGACAGCCCGAAAGAGCTGATTTTCGAGCTTTCTGATGCTCTGTTAACCGCTTATGCCAACAGCGATCTGCTCAGTAAATACGATATTTTCCAGATCCTGATGGATTACTGGGCGGACGTGATGCAAGACGATGTGTATGTGCTGGTGCAAGATGGTTGGCAAGCAGGCAACCTACTGCGTGAGTTGAAAGTGAAGAAAGGCGAGAAACTCAAAGAAACGCCGGATCTGGTGATCAACAAACAAAAGTATAAAGCCGAAATCATTCCGCCTACGCTGATTGTGGCGCGTTACTATGCGGATAAGCAGGCCAATATCAACGAACTGCAAGCCAAACAAGATGCCGCCACTCAAGCCTTAGAAAGCTATCTCGAAGAGCATGGCGGTGAAGACGGTCTGCTGGCGGATGCCATGAATGACAAAGATAAAATCACCAAAGCTAGTGTCGCCGCTCGCGCTAAAGGAGCGACCGAGGCCGAAGAGCTTAACGCCCTGAAACAAGCGACCAAACTATTTAATGCGGAAGCAAACGCTAAAAAAGCAGTAAAAGAGGCACAAGAGGTGTTAGATCTGGCGGTCTTTAACCATTACCCAACCTTGTCCCTTGATGAGGTCAAAACCCTGATTGTCGATGATAAATGGTTAGCCACTTTGCAAACCAATATTCAGGCGGAAATTGAGCGCGTTACCCAGCAACTGGCCCATCGCGTGAAAGAATTGGAACAGCGCTATAGCACGCCACTGCCAACCTTGACCCAATCTGTGGTAGAGCTCAGTGATAAGGTGGCCAATCATCTCAAAGCCATGGGACTGGAGTGGGCGCTATGAGTGAGGCGGCAGTAATAGCAACAGAAAAACAGACTGTGCCACAAGGCTATAAGCAAACCGAAGTTGGAGTGATTCCTGAGGATTGGGACGTAAAAAGTATTGGCGATATAGCTGTTATTTCCTCGGGAGGTACGCCTAATCGTAAAATCTCAGAATATTGGGGGGGCGACATTCCATGGGTTACTACAACTTTGATCGATGGTGGATACATCACATATGCTAACGAATTTATTACAAAGAAAGGGTTAGAAAGTTCAGCTGCAAAGATTTGTAGTATAGGTACCATATTGATGGCTATGTATGGACAAGGGAAAACAAGAGGAAAGGTCGGTGTTTTATCAATTGATGCATCTATAAATCAAGCATGTGCAGCGATTTCTTTAAAGAATAATTGCCAAAGTAGTTATATGTTACAAATTCTTAATAGCATGTACGATGATATTAGAGATTTAAGTAACTCAGGGGGGCAGGAAAATTTAAGTGGACAAATCATAAAGAATATATCCATCCCTTTCCCTCCAGAAAAAGAACAAACCGCCATCGCCAATATTCTCTCCGATATGGATGCGCTGCTGAGCGAACTGGAACAACTGATTACCAAAAAACAGGCGATCAAAACCGCCACCATGCAGCAGTTACTCACTGGCAAGACCCGCCTGCCACTGTTCTCCACTTACACCGACGGCGAGCATAAAGGTCAAGCCAAAGGAATGAAATCCAGCGAGTTAGGGGAAATACCGGAGGATTGGGAGGTTGTTAAGCTTAGTGAAATTGGCGATACGATCATAGGACTAACGTATAGCCCTAAAGATGTTTCAGACTTTGGTACATTAGTTCTGCGTTCTTCTAACATTCAAAATAATCAACTTTCATATGAAAATAATGTTTATGTTGATATGGAGTTACCTAATCGAGTAATAGTTAAAGAGAATGACGTTTTAATCTGTGTTCGAAATGGTAGTAGAAATTTAATCGGAAAATGCGCATTAATTGATGAGAAAGCGGCTGGTTTTGCCTTTGGTGCTTTCATGTCTATTTATAGAGTTAATGCGGCGACATCCAAGTTCATTTTTTATCAGTTCCAGTCAAATATTATTCAGAACCAGATCAATGAAATAATGGGAGCAACTATTAATCAGATCACAAATAAGGATATGTCTAGCTTTCAAGTTTCACTTCCCGTTAATAATGAAGAACAAACCGCTATCGCCAATATTCTCTCCGATATGGACGCAGAAATTCAGGCACTTGAGCAGCGCTTAGCTAAAACCCGTCAGATTAAACAGGGCATGATGCAGGAACTGCTGACCGGGAAAACACGGTTGCCGGTGGAGGTCTATGACTGATGAATGCTGTCAGGGAAGATGTTGCGCTGGATAAAATGGTAATAAGTGTCGGACAGTTATTATTAACGCCGGCGCTGACCATCCCTGAATACCAGCGCCCTTA
>NZ_JCARSY010000045.1:0-23569 GCF_059641415.1 Vibrio rubrogenes | reverse complement strand
ACACACTACTTTTATGGTTAATAGAGTTAAGTGACTAATATTGTAGAAGTCATATTCAGAGTGGACAATACAAATATTTCCGAAGATGAACACACTTAAAATAAAAAGTAATTTGATAATGCAATTATCAAAAAAAAATAATAACAACACTCACTTTAAATAATTATTTGGGAGAAAGATTCAATATTTAACATCATTTATTGTTAGATTTAAAATAAGATTAAATTTCATATAGTTAAAAACAAATTCACACTATAACCCATAGTATATAATTGAAGCAATCAGAGTTAAATACACAATTTACGAGTGAAAATTTCTATTTAAATTCTTGTTATTTTTCTTATATGTCGATGTAAAACATCTTAATTTATGTAGTCATAATTACATTTTTACTCGCTCCATTTTCGATTAAATATTTCTTTTATTCAAACTTAACCAAATTTCAGAATGATATATTCAATTCGCTTTCTTTGCGACAGTATGAATGCCTCCAGAAGTGAACCTGATAACCGCTAAAGACACCCGGCGAACCACAACATGACCAATATCAAAATTGTCACAGTGACTCTTACGGTAAACGGGGAACTGACCTGAAAAAGGCCGTCAAGAACATCGGGCCGGGCAGATAAATAAACAGGGATAAAAAAAGCCAATCACAAGACCGTGATTGGCTATCAATATGAACAAATTTGGTTCACTAACAACGTCAGTTGGCTAGGTGATCCTTCGGCTTAAAAAGGATCACTCTTACTAATGCACTATACATGCCAACTTTTTATATAAATATAATCCATTGTTTTTATTGGATATTATTTATTAAGAAATCAATTTATAGCATATTGACTCATAATAATTTCTCAAAATGGAAATTTTTTCGCATTTTGCGAAAAATCCGCTCCGGAAGGCATAATCAAGACAATCACTGGCTCTATTTGTATGGTTATCCGATCTACTCGTATGTCCGTCTGGGTGCCAACATCTCGTACACCGCGAACATCAGGAGCAGGCAGCCAAAGACCATGAATACCGCGGTCATGCCTTCTGAACCAAATGTATCGAGCATTGCGCCAATCAGCAGTAAACCGATAATGCCGCCAAAAGAATCCATCAGGGTGTAACTCATATTGGCAGACATTTGATCCTGTTGGCAAAAGCGTTCTCCCATCACCGTCAGACCAATCCCGTAGATTCCACCCATACAACCGCCCCAGACAAACAGTAATACCAACGCAACCCAATATTTCGCATAGACGGCCATTGACAGAAAAACAGCACAAACCACAGATCCAAAAATACAGCACAACACCACCGTTCGTCGGTTCAAAATCGAAGCAAAAGCACTCATGAGGATACCAAGGCTGACGCTACCGATCATAAACATGGTCAGTAGTAGCTGCGCTTGTGGTTCAGACAAACCATTATGTAACCCGTACAAGGTCAGAAATCCCGGCAAACCAAAAAAGCTAATCCCGCCGACAAACGCAGCCACCAGAATAATTTTGGCGTGCCGGAAAGCAAAACTGAACCGGACAACTCCCAAGCGATGCATCGCTTGTCCCCTTGCTTTTAAACCGAGACAGAGCAGTAACGGCAACAACGTAATCAATGCACCGGTCTCAAACCGCCAGTCTATCGTGAGATGAATCAGTTGAACGATGATCGGCCCTAGAGCAATACCGCAAGAGAGCGCTGAAGAGTACAACCCCATGGTTAAACCCTTCGCTTTGCCTTGCACGCTGATATTCAGCCAAGTCTGGAGTAACACCAGCAGCATCCCCGTTGACAAACCATAGCTAAAAATACCGATCAGCCATAAACCATAGTGCACTGCATGAGCCATCAGAAGTAAGCTCAGGGCTCTGAATAACGTTAATATCAGCAACGAAATCAAGATACCGAAGTGGCTCAGATACCGACTCAACGGGCGGTAAAACAGCAGAACACCGATAATTTCAAACGCCATCGCGATCCCGATAGCCGTATTACCAATCCCCTGCTCATCCATGACCACAGGTATCGTGACATAGTTAATGCCGGAGGAGAGCTGAACCAGTAGGGTTGCGATGATAAGTATCATCGGTGCATAGGTTTTCATTCGCTGTGCTCCTTGCTGACTTGCCAAGTGATCCGCAACACACCGTCTTCCGTCAGCGTCAGTTTACTTCCTAACTGTTGCAGCAGATAAATGACTTTTAAAAGATGTAGCTCGGTTGTTGATAAAGCCGCCAACCGATGGGTCATATCCTGCGCAGCTGCAATCTTGAATAGCCGCCGGCATCGGGTCCATTGCATCTCATCCTGAATTGAAATCTCCGTCGCTAATTGCCAATGTGCGAGACTTTCTTGCGCGATCTGAGTCTGTGCGCTCACCGATTGCTGCAAAAGCTGACTGAGGCGATGGTAAAACTCACAAAAAGTATCCAGCAGGACTTGGCAATCTCCCTCTACGGGATGCTGCATCTCATCACCCAGCCATTGATGCGAGGCATACCCACCCTGTTGGATGTCCGTATTCAGCTTGTCGAACCAATCCGTCAGATAAAATGACTCAATCACCGTCGTCATGTCACCAAAACTCAACGCATAGCCATAAACCGCCTGATGGTGGCGTTCTGCAGTATTAACCGGCTCCGAAACCTCGGTCAGATTTGCAGAATTAGTCGGCTCAGGAAGATAGTCGCTTATGCCGCTACTATGTCGATCACGGTCCGTCGGTTGATCGGGATATCGTTCCGCGAACAGATGAAAGTAATAGCGCACCACTTCCAGCAGTACATCGCGACGATAACGCATGTGCGCCAAGGTCTGTGCGGCTTGCATCTTCGTTGTTTCCAGTGCATGAAGATTGTTCACATGGGCACGACGGATCCACCAAACCACCAGACCGGCAATCAGCCCGATAAACAAAATGATGATCTTCGCTTTGCCGAATACGCGTTGGATCTGACTCAGCCGCTTATAAAAACCGCTCAACTCCAAATCCATCGCCAACACGCCGACAAACTCCCCTTGCGCGTCATAAAAAGGGGCATAAGCACTGATAAAGGTGCCCCACTGATCCTGATAAGGCACACTTGAAACACTGATTTCCTGATGTGTCAGTGCCGCCACCAATTCCTGAGGTGCGTCATCATAGAGTGTCATTAACGCTGGTGGCGGATCCGGCACCCCATCTCCGTCACCGTCATTCTGCGGGCTGGGATTGACCACGAAGTAGACCCCCTGAGGCTTGAGAATACAGGTGTAGATATACCGAACATCAGTTGCGGCCTGCCGTATGCGTTCCATATGCATCGCCATGGTGTGATATTCAGGATCGTCCGGTGATGTGTCTGCCTGAAAATGGCGATGGATGTCACCATCTAAAGTGGTTGCCGACGCACTGACGGTTGATATCAGTCCGGCTTTAATCTGATCTTCGAGTGCGCTGACAGATTTGGCATATAACAGATAAGTGGTGATGCCTAATAACCCGATGAAGACAGCCGCCGCAAGGGTGGCATCAAACAATGTTCGCGTCGATTGAGAGAGTTTCATAAGTCGCTGTTCACCCCGATTAATACACTCATGGCAATGAGAAATAAGGTAGGGAAAATGACCCGGCAACGCGGGATCACATATTCGACCGGCCGCCCTTTCTCGGCCCGGATTTTGACAAAGACAATCACCATAATTGCGGCAAAAATACTGACATATCCCATGATCACCATCCGCTCGATCAAGGTGGTGTATGGCAGCCTCGGCAACAGACTACTGGTATAAAAGGTGTAGGCGACCACCGTGAGCATCATGGTGAAAGAGGTCATCAGACGTTCAGAAAAACCTTCAATCCAAAAAACGGCCCACGACGCCACTAAGATCAAAGACAGCGGTAAAATGAAACGCCAGAGATAATAATCGGGTTTACGTAATGCCTGAATACTGATGGTTAAACGCGAAAAGTGACTCAAGGTGCCGCTTTGTAAGTGAGCATAATTCGAGCGACTCACACGTGCCTGAGGCTCTCCTTGCATTTGCCATTCGCTGAGTGCTTGATTCTCCAGTGCTTCGACATTAATCCGAGCCGAACCAAATATGAGTTGCTTCTGCTCATAGGAAAATGGTTCCATCATCAGCACAAAAGTCTGATGATCAAACGGGAATTGCCGAAAATCCATCGTGGTCGTGAACAGCCCCTGAAAGCGCTCATTGTACGTCACGCGCCCATCGGCGGAGATCACCACCCGTCGGTTGGCAGTCTGGCGCTGGCCGATGATATTGATAAACTCAAATGCCGGCACCCATAGTCCATCACTCATCAGTTGCTCGGCATGACGATTTTCATAAACCTGCTCACCGCTGGCGGGCCGATAAGTCGGATCGGGTTCATCCCAAGACGTCACCAGATAACCGTCAACTTTATAAGTCTGATCGACTGTATTCACACCATAGATTTTGTTAATCGAGACTGACGTATCAACCACATATTGGGCATAGAGTGTCGGAGAACAAAACCACATCAGACTGGCAAATACCGCAAGTATCTCTGTTTTGATCATAGAAAACGCTCCGCTTGTAATACGGGCGTCTCTGCAAACCCTCCGGGCTCTGAAGACACGCCATTGTCCAAAACCTCATCATCTGGAGCAAAACCATAGCGATGGCGCATGGACCGCAGATCAGTCAATGGATTCTGAGGTCGGGATGTTTGAAGTCGGGACGGAAGTGAGAAAGCATTGGGGTGGGCAAGCGCATCCAGTAATCGTTCAATCGCCGCTTGGGTCACATGGCTCAAGATGACTACATGACACATCCGCTGTAACCGCCCACCGATCAACACATCATTCTGCGCCAAAGAAAATTGTTCGATCACCGCAGGGCCGGGCGCAGTAAAGCGGACAATATTACTGTGCCGTGGTCGCGGCATGACATGCAGCTGTTTACCGCCCGGATCCAACTGCTGAAACAACCGGACAATTCGGTGTTGGGTATCATTCGCCAGATGTTCATTGGCATCGGCCAGTTGTTGCAAGCCAGCCTTGCCCAGCGTGACGAGCAGATCCCACAGATAAAGGGAAAATATGCCTTGCCGGGATCCGGACACGGTCGAATCCCGGCTTCCGATATAAACCGGCCGGGCCGATGAACCTACTTTGTAACGTTCCTGCATGAGATAAATACCGCAAGCCCACGGCATCCCCAGCCATTTATACGGGCTGGTACACAAAGACATCACTTCCGGGTGACGAAATTCACTGGGCTCACGTGTGATAGAAAAAGGTGCTGACCCGACATGCAAATAAGGTGAAAAGTTAGCAGCCAGCGCCCCGTCAACATGGATCCAGTAACGCCGCTGTTGGGGCGTATTTTTGCCCAGTAGTGGCTTCAAATGCGTCAGAATCGTATAAATCGCATCACTACCGCCGCTGAACGTTGCGCCATGATTCAACACTAAAATAATCGGATGCTGTGCGGTGGTGAAGAATTCGACCAATGCGTATAAATCTTCAATGATCACGGCGTCGTTTTCATCAACAGCCAGTGGTTGCTGCCAGTCACCCTGATTAATCGGGCATACGCCCAGCTGCGGTCCGATCTCATGGAATAAGCTGACACCAACCATTTGACTGGCTTTATGAATCGAATAGTGGGTCGCCCCCGAGCAGATCAACACGGGAGGATGCTCAGTCGGGACGGCATCGGCATAACCTTCAACCGGATATCCCCGTAAGAAATCCCGCGCATTCCAGAGGGCATAAAGATTCCCCTCCGTCGAGCCCATCGCGGTCAGATATCCCCAATACCGGCGCTGCGTATGCGATCCGGCAAAACCACATAATTGTGCATAATAGTCCAGCACTGCCCGTTCAAATTGCTTGGCATTGATCCGATAACTGCCCTCTTCGAATCCGTCACCGAGATTAAGCAAGTTCAAGGAAAGAAAAGGCAACAGCCTTGAAGGGAATTCGACCTGTTGGTTGGTCTGATATCCCAAAAAAGATGCCTTTTGCTGATTCAGTGCCATAAAATAGTCTGACAAGATCGCCTCTTTATCAGCGCCACTCAAACAGCTTTCCCCGATTGCTAATTTCTGCTGCATTGCTCTCATTACCTCTTTGATTACGACTCACGACATCAATCTCTGTCGATGTAAATAGCGACAGATTAAAGAGATAGCCGCACAATTTCGCGGTGAAACAGAGAGGCTAAACGGGGAGACAAATGTAAATGATTCTGATTGTGTGTCCTTGCAGGGTTCGGTCTATACTGATTGATAGTGGTCAATATTTAACCATTTCATGCAACAGTAAAAGTCATTCTGACAATAGGAAATAAGGGGCTAGCGATGAGTAATCATGTATGGGGATTATTACACCACCCGGAACGCGAATGGCGTGAAATTAATGCTGAACACAAAACGATCAGTCACCTCTATCTACACCATGTACTATGGATGGCAGCGATTCCGGTGGTCTGTTCATTTATCGGGACAACGCAAGTTGGGTGGACATTTGGTGGTGAAGAGACCTACAAAGTTTCTCTGATGAATGGACTGGCACTCGGTGTGGCATTTTATGCCTTAATTTTGCTCGCGGTCGGTCTTGTCGGTAGCCTGATCTACTGGCTCGCCCGCAAGATTCCTAATCGTCCGACACAACGTGAATGTACTATTTTTGCCGGATACACTGCCACACCGATGTTCCTGAGTGGTATTTTTGCCATTTATCCGGTGTTTTGGCTGTGCCTGCTCGCCATGATCGGTGGCGTAATCTATACCGCTTATCTGCTGTATAAAGGAACGCCCAGCTTTTTGGGGATCAGCAATAAACAAGGTTTTATTCTCTCAGGAACAACGCTCGGTGTCGGTGTGTTGATTCTGGAAGCATTACTGGCAGTGGTGGTACTCCTGTGGAGTATGGGGTCTGAACACAGTGTTGTTTGGCAGTTCTTTTAATCATACCTCAGGTATACCTCAGGCACCACTCAACAGACCACACGGCCCCCATGACAGAGAAGTCGTTGCTGCTTACCGGGTCGTGTGGTGATGTCTCCGGATCTCGATTCAGCTCCTGTTTAAGAAACGCCAATGGCTGAAGGTAAGCAGTTTGCCAGTTTCTTGCGATATTGGAGCGGCGACATATTGGCGTGCAGCCGAAAAAACCGTGAAAATACTGCCTGCGAAGAGAAGTAAACTAACTCGCTAATTTCTTTAATACTTTTCTGGGTTTCAACCAGCAATTCACAGGCTTTTTTCAGCCGCACCCGGTTCAGTACATCGGTAAAAGACTGATTATCTTGCCGTAGTTTATTGTTCAGTGTCCAACGGCTCATTTTTAAATGGCTGCACACACACTGGAGCACGGAATGTTCGTTGTAGATATGCTGCTGCAACAGCAGCGACTCAATCAGTTCTTCCACCACCACAGCAAATGTTTGCTGTTGTTCGATCTGACGGCATAACCCTTCTAAGTACGCTTTTTGTAGCTGATTGAGTTGTGGGTTAAAGTTGTGATTGGTCACTTGCAGAGCAGGGCTTTCGATAATCAAATAGTTTTCACACTGATGCAATAAACACTGTGTTTCCAGACAATCATTGACGATATGCCGGGAGAGCGACCCCACATGCGTCAGGCTGGCCTGTACAGACATTACCGGTAAATAAACTTTGAGCAGTTCCCGGCAGATGATGAAATTTCCTAATGCACTGGTCGATAGTTCTTCGGGGCCGTCATCGATATATGTCAGCTTGAGCCGGTTACCCTCGACTTTCAGATCACAGCGATCACAATTACCGATCAGCATCCGGTAGCGAATAAAACTCTCTACCGCCTGAACCGCTGAAGGTTGGTTCATGCATAAACCAATCAGCTCGGGGAACGTGTTAAATAACGACTGAATCGACGACGATTCATAGATATAACGATTATATTTCATCGTTTCGAGCATAAACTGGTAATGGGTTCGCTCGGTAAGCCTGCCATTGGGTCGATTCAGTTCATACTCACTGATACCACAGCGTCTTAAAATCGTATGAATATCAATATCGTGTAGCGACAACTGTTGAATCATATTGCGAGCTAATACATTAGAGACACTTTTCTCATATCTGCCGTTCATCGTTGCTCTTTCTCTGAAACTTTAAAAACAAAATCATTTGTCCGAATCAGTTTGACCACCCGATTCACCCACATATCAAAGGCATAACGCCTGACAAATCCCGTCTCACTGGCAACATGTCTCTCCGCTCAGCCCACCACAGAAGCACACATGTCCGCACGAGTCTTGTGCCAATTTAACAAAGATCCATTCTCAGAAAAGATATCGATGGGTGATAAAGTGATACGACGCAACAGCAAAATATAAATGTGCAGTATAAATCATAATGTACATCACCATTAATAACTCTATTGTTATTATCAATGGCTTTCTTACTCATATGACAGGCTTTTTCCATCCGTGATTCAGACTCAACACCATATTCAACGCATAAAAAAGGCGGGCTGAGCCCGCCAAAGGATGTAATGACGCGTTTTATTCCGCGACAGTGACAAATGAAGCTGCCGTAACGCCTTCCTCTAAAGCCAGTGCGCCCGGAGTGGTGTTCTCAACCACAATTTCTTTGCGCACGACAAACTGAACCGGTGTGGCCGAACTAATATCGGATGACTGACTGACATAGACCTGATAAGTACCCGGCTCAACAATCCATTGATTTTTATCAGGATCGAAGCTCGCCAACGTTTGAGGTGATATTTCCAGCACCATCCGTTGTGATCTTCCCGGTGCCAGTTCTCTTGTTTTCGCAAATGCTTTCAGTTCAATGTTAGGTTTTTTCAGTTTCACTTCCGGTGCGGCAACATAGACCTGAACCACCTCTTTACCGGCTACATCACCGGTATTCGCCACCACGGTTTTAAGCATTACCCCTTTTCTCGGATGACGATGATTCAACCCGTTCATGAGCACTTGCGTGTGTGATACGTTGAATGATGTGTATGACAATCCGTAACCGAATGGATAAGCGACTTCTTTGTTAAACGTCTGGTAATAACGATATCCGACATAGATATCTTCATTGTAATATTGATGATCCAATGTACCGTCGTGATTTTCATCGACACCGGGGAACGTTGTCGAAGACGGGACATCCGCATAAGACAATGGAATGGTTTGTGCCAGTTTGCCGCTTGGATTCGCTTCACCGGAGATAATATCGGCAATGGCGTCACCGGATTCTTGCCCCGGCATATAAGCCAGTACAATCCCATCGACTTGATCCTGCCATTCACTCATATCAATCACACCGGCAATATTCAGAACCACCACGACCTTTTTACCCTGAGAATGGAAAGCCTTTGATACTTCGGAAATCAGCCCCAGTTCAGTGTCAGACAGTAAGTAGTCTCCCCGTTCGGCTTTACGATCTGCCGCTTCACCGGCCACACGTCCGAGGGTGATAACGGCGACATCGCTATCTTGTGCGGCACCGTTGATTTGTGCGCCCAAATCCGTCACGGAAGGCTCTGTACAGCTGACGATTTTTGACACACCCAAGCTATCGCTCGAGATCACTTTATTGGCTTCAAAATAATCGCTGTAGAAAGATGCCAGCGACTCATTCACCGGGAACTGTTTGGCAAGCCCGTCGATAATGGTCGTCACATGATCGGGATGGACATCACCGCTACCGGTTCCTCCTTTCAAAGTATTAATCTGGGTGATACCAAAAGAAGCAATCGATTGTGACGTCGCAAGCGGTAAAGTCGAATTCTGATTTTTCAGCAGAATAATCCCTTCATTCGCAACTTGTTTAGCCAAGGTCGCATGAGCTTTCAGATCGGGGTTGTTCGAGATGGGATAATGTTTGGCAGACGGTGTTTTTAAAGCCTGCGCGACGATATGTTGTACATTTCTATCAAGGGTTGCTTTGGTTAAGTCGCCATTTTTATAGCCTTCAACCACATATTTCCCCCAATCACCTAAACCGGGAACGACCGGGTTTTCACCACCGGGCTGAATCACATCAACACCGGCGCTGAGGAGGTCGATCGGGTTGTAGCCAGCGAACCAGTCACTCATCGCTAACCCATTGAATCCCCATTCATGGCGCAGAATATCCGTCATCAGATCAGCACGTTCGCCACTATTGGTGCCGTTGACCTGATTATATGATGACATAATGCCCCATGGGTGAGATTCTTTGACCGCATATTCGAAACCGCGCAGGTAGATTTCCCGTAGCGCACGTGGCGTAACCACCGCATTGATAAAGAAGCGATTCGTTTCTGAGTTATTGGCGACAAAATGTTTAATCGTCGTGGCCAGACCTTTACTCTGCACGCCCTGCACCATTGCGGAGGCGATCATACCGCTCACCAACGGGTCTTCTGAATAATATTCGAAATTACGCCCATTGAGCGGGTTGCGCTGAATATTCATCCCGGGGGCTAACCAGAAATCGACGCCGTATTCTTTTCCTTCATTGGCAACGGCTTCACCGACTTCATGAATTAATTCGGGATTCCACGTTGATGCCATCAATGCACCATTGGGAAATGCGGTGGCATAATAGGTTTGATTATCACCGTCACGCGTTGGATCAATCCGGATACCAGCCGGACCATCAGCGAGTTTCAGTGCCGGAACATCTAAACGACGTTTTTGGTCATAAACTCCGTGGATATACCCGGCCACACCATTGACGAACGCTTTTAAATTAATCACAGTGTCTTTATCAGGGTCCATCCCTGCACCGACTAGCATTTTCAACTTTTCTTCATCCGTCATTCTGGCGACGATATCCTTCGCCAAAATGTCATACATATTAATATCATTATGCCAATCTGTCTGAGCCTGTTCTGATTTGAGTTGTTCGCTATTTACTGATGTTTGAACGGGGTCGGTTTTTGCCGAAACACTAACCGAAAATAATCCGTAACTGACGAACAGCGTTGATGAAATAATTGTCGCAAGTATTTTTTTCTTCATTTTAAATTCCATACTAAAGTTATTCCTTTCAGATACCTGTATGTCCCAATTACTTTGAGGGTAGGGTCACGGTGCCTTCAATCCTTGTCGCACAAGGAGACCTCAGAATAAAGGCCGAATTTCCCATAGGTCATATGATGTTCAACAGTATATTAATTGATTTCATAAATGATGTTTTTGCCTGTCGGTGATTTTTTTTGCATATGAGAGAATTAGTGAAAAGTGTGATTATTATCAGAGTAGCAAAGCATCAACTCAACGCATGATAAGTGGCGAACATTATCTGATAAATATTGTCATTGTCTATTTAACATATTAACTATTTAAAAATTAAAACCGTACAATAATAATAAAATCATCGTCGCTTCATCTTTGAATGAAATATAAAATCACAATAACAATGAATATATCCGCATTAATCAAAGTGGACCTAAACTATCGTGATCTTTGCCTGACCGAACAAACCAATGACTATCCCGGCCAACGAATGAATTTATATATGAATAACGTATCATATCGATCAGATAATTAACTTCTCTATTCACAACTCACATAATTCCCGTGGTGGAATAAAGCACATTTTTACCCGATTCTATTTGAGTAACACTCTTTAATATCGTTATTTTTTGTGATCAAGCACACTATTTAATTCAGCTTTATTCATATTTTGCACACAATTATTGACATAGTGCAGATGCCTTGTGTTTTATAGTATGTTTCAGCAATGGCTGATATAGCGTTTGATATGCAATCTATCCATGATCGATTTCATATCCAACACAACCACAAAATACAAAAGGAATTTGTATGTCACGATTGATATTACGCCCGCTGGCCGCTGCGCTTGCGGTTTCTCTTATTTATGTCGGAACGCCGGTATTTGCAGAGACCACCTCAGCAGCAACCAAAGTGTTGCGCTTTTCTGAAGACGGAACCCCGACAAACTTTGATTCGGTCCAATCCGGGACGACCTACAGCAACACCATCGTCACCGCGGTATACGACACCTTGTACGAATATAAATATTTGAAGAACCCGTATGAATTAAAACCTAATCTCGCGACCGCAATGCCCGAGGTCTCCGATGATGGGCTGACCTATACCATTCATATCAAGCAGGGCGTTCATTTTGTCGATGATCCGGCATTTCCCGATGGCAAAGGCAGAGAAGTCACGGCTGACGATTTTATCTATTCAATGAAGCGTCACTTTGATCCGGCCAACCGCTCACAAGGCGCTTGGCTGTGGACGAATAAAATTGCGGGTATAGAAGCATGGAAAGAAGCCGGCGCGGATTATAGTAAACCCCTTGAAGGTCTGAGTGCCCCGGATAAGTACACGATTCAAATCAAGCTGGAGCAGCCCTATCCGCAACTGGTTTATACTTTAGCAATGGGTTATTCCGCGCTCGTCCCGCATGAAGCCGTCGAAAAGTATGGCCGTGAATTTGCCACCCATCCGGTCGGCAGTGGCCCATTCAAATTAATCTCCCATGATTCAACCAAAACCGTACTGGTGAGAAACCCAACCTATCGTCATGAAGTCTTCCATCTTGCCGAAGCAGGCTACGATCCGAAAGTTCACGGCGAAACGGGCGTTGCAGCGCTGGACGGGAAAACACTCCCACGAGTTGATCGCGTCGAAGTCAACTGGGTCAAACAACAGTCTGCGCGGTGGAATTCATTCAGCAAAGGCAATGAAATCGTCAATACCACTTTGCAAAATGAACAGCTCGATACCGTGTTGGCATCTAAGCATCCAGTCACACTCAAACCGGAATATGCCGCAAAATATAACTTCCGCGTTCAACGTGAAGCCGGCATGGTGTATAACGTCTTCAACTTTGACGATGAATATTTGGGTTATTCAGATGATCCGAAAACCAATGCACAGAATAAAGCACTGCGGTGTTCCATCATCAAGTCGTTTGACTGGCCGCAGCGTGTCTCGCGCTTTTATTTAGGGCTCGGTGAAGCTTATCCGGGTTTCATTGTTCCCGGAACCGATGCTTTCGATCCGAATCTGGACAAAAGCTCTATTACCCAGGATATTGCCGGGGCGAAGAAACTGCTGAAAGAAAACGGCTGGAACGCGCACAATTTACCGGTTCTTTACTATCCGGCAACTTCCAGCGTTCGCTATAAACAGTTCTTCGAACAGTTCCGCGGCAATTTGATGAAAATCGGCTATCCGAAAAATAAGATCAAATTTAAAGCTTATGCCACCTTTGGTGACTTCAACCGGGATATCAAGAACAGTCGCACTCAGATGATCCCCATGGGCTGGGGGCTGGACTATCCCGATGCAGAAAACACCCTGCAACTCTTCTACGGACCAAACCGCTCTCCCGGTTCTAACAGTGCAAACTACAATAACCCACAATACAACGCGTTATTTGAGAAAGCAGCGGTCATGCAACCGGGGCCAGAACGGACGGCTATCTACCATCAGCTCAACCAAATCTTAATCGATGACTGTGTGGGCATCGGCAGCTTCTCCCGTACCCGGGTTCGCATGTGGCACAAGAATGTCACGATGTGGCCACAACGGGAAATCCTCGGCAACTACCTCAAATATGTTGATGTTCAGTAGAGGTGTAAAACATGGATACGCTCCGTTATTGTCTGCGGAAACTGATTTATAGTCTGCCGCTGCTCTTTGGCGTCACCTTGATTAGTTTTGTGCTGATGGTCTATTTCGGCCCCGATAAAACCTATGATCTCTTGGGACGTAATCCGACGGTTGAAGAGATTAACGCGATTCGTCATGAGCTTGGCTATGATCAGCCGTTTTGGATTCGTTATCTGCACTATATCCATCAAGTCATCACGTTTGACTTTGGTTATTCCGACTCCAGTGGTGAGTCGGTAACCACGGTGCTTGAGCGGACGATTCCGATCTCATTACTGCTGGCATTGCCGGGATTTATTTTAGGCCATTTGATCAGTATTGCGCTGGGTCTGTTCGCAGCGCATCACCGCGGGCGTTGGGCAGATAAATTAGTGATGTCTTCTTCGGTGATCGGGATGAGTATTTCTTACCTCATCATCATCATCATGCTGCAATTAATTTTCTGCTCCAGTTACGGGCTTAACCTGTTTCCGGTGTATGGATGGGAAGTCAATTCCCTGAGTAGCTATTTGTACTATGTAACGGTGCCGACACTGTGCTCGATTTTTGTTTCGGTCGGATACAGCACTCGGTTCTACCGTGCCCTTTTTGTCGAAGAAATGACCCGGGACCATATTCGTACCGTCAGAGCATTCGGCCATTCTCATCTGCAAGTGTTATTCAAACATGTGTTGAAGAATGCCCTGATTCCGATCCTGACACGGATTGTGTTTTCCATTCCGTTCGTGATGATCGGCGGGTCTTTATTACTGGAAAGTTACTTTGGCATTCCCGGTGTCGGTTTGATTACCTACAACGCTATCACCACCGGTGATCTGCCTGTGCTCAAAGCGGTTATCGTCCTTCTCACGCTGGTATTTATCGTCATCGTGAGTACGGTTGATATTCTTTACAAACTCGTTGATCCACGGATCTCACTCAGATAAGGGACATCCGATGACTGAAACGATTCATACACAGGCTCAAGACACATCGCTGAAACGAGAGTCGCTCTGGTCCAAAGGCATTCAGAAATTCCGCAAAGATCGCATCGGGATGATCAGCCTATCGATTGTACTGGTTTACTTTGTCATTGCGATTCTGGTCTGGTTCGGCCTGATTGCCCAGCAATGGGATGTGCTGCAAACATCGGGACACAGCGGGCCCAGTGCTGAGCACTGGTTCGGGACAACCATCAATGGGCAAGATATTTTTCAACGTGCGATTTACAGTACCAAAACGGCGTTTGAGGTCGGGTTGGTAGTCGCGATATTAGCCACAACGATTGGCGCTCTGACCGGCTCTCTGATGGGCTACTATGCAGGCTCAATCCTCGATGAGTTCATTCTGTGGGTGATGAACTGTATCGACTGTATTCCTTATTTTTTACTGGTGGCTGCCATTGCCGTCGCGATGGCGGGCAATCCTTATGCGATGCATACCGCGATGACGCTGGCATTTTGGACCGGTACCGCCCGGGTGATTCGCGGAGAAGTGATCAAACTGAAAAATATGGAATTCACCGAAGCTGCCCACGCGCTCGGTGTGCCGACTTACCGCATCATCTTCCGCCATTTAATGCCCAATACCAGCCATATTCTTTTGGTTGAAATGACCTTACTGTTTATCACCGCTATCAAGAGTGAAGTGATCCTGAGCTTCCTCGGGCTGGGCGTGAAAGAAAGTATCAGTTGGGGGCTGATGATTGCAGAAGCCAGTACCGAAGTCACCTCCGGGCACTTCTGTAACTTTTTCGCCGCCTCCGGCATGTTGTTCGTGCTGGTACTGGCATTCAATTTATTTTCAGATTCGCTACAAGATGCGTTAGATCCAAGGAAGGTGTCATGAACGCGATAGACAATCCAGTTCCGACTGTGCCATTACTCAAAGTGGATGGTCTGACAGTCGATTTTCAGACCGATAAAGGTACCGCCCGCGCAATCAACGGGATTAGTTTCGAGGTGATGCCCGGTGAAAGCGTCGCCATTGTCGGTGAATCCGGTTGCGGAAAATCGGTCAGTTCACTGGCAATTATGGGGCTCATCCCAAGCCCGCCGGGTAAAATTGTCTCCGGCAGTATCCGCTTTCAGGGACAAGAGCTGGTTGGCATGGATGAAAAAGCCTATCGGCGATTGAGAGGCAATGACATCTCGATGATTTTTCAGGAACCGATGACCGCCCTGAATCCCGTGCTGAGAATCGAAACTCAAATGGTAGATGTGATTCGCAACCACCAGCAGATTTCTCGTAAACAGGCCGCAGTCCGGGCAACGGAAATGCTCCGTATGGTTGGCATCCCCTCCCCGGAAAAGCGCATTCGGGAGTATCCGCATCAGCTTTCCGGTGGGATGCGGCAACGCGTGATGATTGCCATGGCGCTCTCCTGTCGTCCCGCCTTGCTTTTGGCCGATGAACCCACTACCGCGCTCGATGTGACCATTCAGGCGCAGGTTATGTATGAAATCAAGCAGTTAAAACAATCATTGAACATGGCAATGGTGTTGGTCACGCACGATTTAGGAGTCGTTGCTGAATCTTGTCAGCGTGTTGTGGTCATGTACTGTGGTGAAGTGGTGGAACAAGGGCCGGTTAAGGCAATTTTTAGCCACCCGAAACATCCATATACCCAAGGACTCCTCCA
Source organism: Vibrio rubrogenes (assembly GCF_059641415.1). NCBI lineage: Bacteria > Pseudomonadati > Pseudomonadota > Gammaproteobacteria > Vibrionales > Vibrionaceae > Vibrio > Vibrio rubrogenes. Next base: position 7,350 of record NZ_JCARSY010000045.1, on the reverse strand, counting down.
ATCGATTCCGGTCGTTCGACAGCAGAAAATTGCTCGTCTGCCAACCATTGAAGGTATGGTGCCCGATTTATTCCATCTGCCGACAGGGTGCCGTTTTGCCGACCGCTGTCACCGTGTCACTCAAACATGTCGCCAAAACGCACCAATCCTGACCGGACCGCCAGAACATCAAGCGGCATGTTTTCACATATCAGAGGCATCCCGATGAGTGATATATTGTTAGAAGTCAAAGGATTAGAAAAACATTTCCACACCGGAAAGTCGTTATTTAAACGAACCCGATCAGTTTGTAAAGCCGTCGATAATGTGAGTTTTAAGATCCATCAGGGAAAAACCCTCGGGTTGGTCGGAGAATCCGGATGTGGGAAATCAACCTTGGGTCGCTGTATCTTGCGCCTGATTGAACCCTCAGCCGGAGACATCTCCATCTCGGGACAAGATATTACCCGAATGAATGCCCGAGAACTCAAAGCAATGCGTAGAGAAATGCAGATGATTTTTCAGGATCCATTTGCCTCTCTGAGCCCTCGGATGACTATCCATGATATTCTTCGCGAACCGCTGGATATTCATAAGATTGGGACTGTTGCACAACGCGAAGCAAAAATTGCCGAGGTGATGCATACCGTCGGACTCCGTCCTCAGGCGCTCAATCGTTATCCGCATGAATTTTCCGGCGGACAACGCCAGCGTGTCGGTATTGCCCGGGCTCTCGTTTTAGAGCCGAAACTGATTATTGCCGATGAGCCAGTTTCGGCGCTGGATGTTTCCGTGCAAGCACAGGTTCTCAACTTGATTGCCGATCTTCAGGAAAGCAGAGGCATCTCGTTTCTGTTCATTGCCCATGATCTGGCTGTCGTGCAACACACCTGCGATGAGGTCGGGGTCATGTATTTGGGTAAAATTGTTGAAAGAGCACCTGCGGAAGTACTCTATCGTCAGCCGAAGCACCCCTACACGCAAGCGTTGTTATCCGCAATCCCTGTTCCGGATCCAACGCACAATACCGAGCATGTACCGCTCATCGGTGATATCCCCTCACCTCTGAATCCTCCCGGCGGCTGCACATTCCACCCTCGGTGCAAGTATGCAACAGAACGATGCTCTCGCGAGTCTCCGACACTCACACAAACGCAAGATGAACACTGGATTGCGTGTCACCTTTATCCGGCAAGTTGATAATACAGAGGCAGAGGGCAGTTAGTCCGACGCTATACCTTCAAATTCTGCCGCTCAGCCATACTCACATCTACCCGGCTGTGAGTATGGTTGTTTGTTTCACCGTCACAAACCACATGTCGACCCACGCCAAATATCCGCTTGCATTCACAACAAAACAATATCATTACATTTAATACAAGATTTACACAACCAATTACGTATAGCAATATTTCTAATTATTACAAATAGTTAAGCGGAATTTCCTTTCATTAATGGAAAATATATCTATAGTATATTTCACAGGATGATAAATATCGGACCATCCAAAAACCTTTGTGATAAAAATATAGATAATACATTTATAATTAAAAGAAAAAATAAAATAGCAACTTCTCACTATTGATATATTTATGTTCCTATAAATTGTCACAAAAATATTAATTAGCCCAAACACTATACACTACCTAACCTCAAGAAAAGTATGAGTTTTATTCACTTCAACATTCAATCGATTACATTTGATAATATGTAAATTTTTATAGACATAGATAAATTTTTTTTTGTTTTTTTTTACCTTAAACACTGGACGAAATTAAAAATGTTCAGCATTGTTATTATGCGTTTTGTCGCACTAGCGATCGCAATAGGGTTAATTGCTGACATTTCAGAAATTAATTAATTAAGAACAAATCTCTAGGATTGAGAAATGCATAAAATACAACGTCACATACATTGGGTATTTGCAGCTAGTCTGACTGCTGCCTTGCCAGTCTCCGCTGCAGAAATGGTCACAATGAATGATAGTTCACAGCTTGATCAAGTTCTGAACACTCAAGCTCACAGTGTTGTACCTCTGGAAACAGGCTTCAAAGAAGTCAAACAAGTCACATTGCCAAATGGTAAAGTGAAAGTCCGTTATCAGCAGACTTATATGGGTATTCCGGTCTTTGATACTTCAGTCGCTGCAACCGTGACGAAAGGTGCCGTCTCAGGTACAACCGATGTTTATGGTGTGATCGCTCAAGGGATTGCAGACGATCTCTCCAACGCATCACCAGCAATTGAACTCAAAGAAGCGATTTCACTGGCAAAAGCTTATTACCAACAACAAACTGTCATTGCCAGTGACGCTGAATTTGAAAATGAAAAAGCGGAACTGCTGGTACGGCTTGACGAAAACAATCACGCACAGCTCGTTTACCAAGTTGACTTCTTCGTCGCTGGTAATCACCCGGCGCGCCCATTCTTCTTCATCGATGCAACCAACGGTGATGTCATCAAGACTTGGGAAGGTCTGAATCATGTCGAAGAAGAAGGCACAGGCCCCGGCGGGAACAGCAAAACAGGTAAATATAACTACGGATCAGATTTTCCCGGGTTCATCATCAATAAATCAGGCTCAACTTGTACCATGAATAACAGTGCTGTTAAGACGGTGAACCTTAATGGACAAACGTCTGGTAGCACCGCTTACAGCTACAGATGTGCAACATCATCGAACTACAACGATTACAAAGCGATCAACGGTGCATACTCACCATTGAACGATGCGCACTACTTCGGCAAAGTTGTTTTCGATATGTATCAGAGCTGGCTGAACACTGCACCGCTGACCTTCCAACTTACCATGCGCGTTCACTATGGCTCGAATTATGAAAACGCATTCTGGGATGGCTCAAGTATGACTTATGGTGACGGTGCCACAAAATTCTATCCACTGGTTGACCTGAACGTCAGTGCCCACGAAGTCAGTCACGGTTTTACTGAGCAGAATTCCGGTCTGGTTTATGAAGGCATGTCTGGTGGTATTAACGAAGCATACTCTGATATTGCCGGTGAAGCAGCTGAATACTTTATGAAAGGCAGCGTTGACTGGAAAATCGGTGCTGATATTACCAAAGGTTCTGGCGCACTGCGTTATTTTGATCAACCTTCCCGCGATGGCAGCTCAATCGACAACGCTTCTGAGTACTACAATGGTCTGAACGTCCACTACTCTAGCGGTGTCTTCAACCGGGCTTTCTACCTGTTGTCAAACAAATCAGGCTGGAACGTCCGTAAAGGTTTCGAAGTCTTTGCTGTTGCAAACCAATTATACTGGACACCGACTGCAACATTTGATCAAGCCGCTTGTGGTGTCTCTAAAGCAGCCAAAGATCTCGGCTACAGTACTTCGGATATCACCAGTGCATTCAACACGGTTGGTGTCAATGCATCATGTAGCTCTTCCCCATCAACCGATAACGTGCTAAGCAAAGGTCAGTCTGTCACTTTATCTGGTAACCGTAGCTCACAGACCTACTACTCCTTTAAAGGTGATGGTTCAACCATGACTGTCCAAACCTCAGGTGGTAGCGGTGATGTGGATCTCTATGTAAAATCCGGCAGCCGCCCAAGCACAAGCTCATATGATTGCCGTCCGTATAAAAGCGGTAACAATGAGTCATGCTCAATCAACTCTCGCAGCGGTTCAACTTACTATATCATGTTGAATGGCTACACAGCATACTCTGGTGTGACACTGAGTTTGAGATAAAACTGGATTAAATATCGGTTATTCGATATTTAAATGAAGTTAAAAGCGCATGGAGAACTCTCTATGCGCTTTCTTATAACCGCCCCATCGCTCAAATCATCTATCAATATTTGTAACGAAGCTTTAAATTTTGTCACCAATGAAGTGTGACACAACAGCGATTCAAGTTAAATATCTAGGTTCCCTGTTAGGCAGGTACTGAAACAGTGATATCCAGTGGCTCATTAAGAGGTAATTTATGGCGTTTTCTGCACCGGAAAGAGAAGTTCTTTTGTCAGTGAAAGGCGTTGGTCCGACTGTTATAAAACGGTTCGAAGAAATTGGAATCGATAACCTTGCCGATTTGGCGACATACGAAGCGGATGAAATTGCGGAAAGAGTCGCTGCCATGCTGCAAACGACTTGCTGGAAAAACAGCCCACAAGCGAAGGCTGCAATTCAAGCGGCTATCCAACGGGCAAAAGCAGGGTTGTGATTCAGGCTTCACAACTATCACAAACCACTGTATATTTGAACAGTGCATTCGCAAATCACAAGGAAATGACATGATCAGTCAATCTGGTTATATCGAGATAAATGGTGCTTCTCTTTATTACGAACTTTCAGGAAACCCGAATGGTGAGCCATTAGTGATGTTACATGGTGGTCTTGGTTCACAACACGATCTGTTTCCCATCCACCCATATCTTGCACCAGACTATCGCTTGATCAGCATCGACTTTCGGGGGCATGGCAAGTCTCTGCTCGGTGATCTGCCGCTCAGTTACTTACAGTACCAGCAAGATGTCCAAAGTGTTCTCAACTATCTCGGTATTGAACGTTATTCAATTTTTGGTTTTAGTGACGGTGGGATTGTCGGTTATCGATTAGCAGCGCAGGCACCGGAAAAAGTCGCTTGTCTGGTGACGTTAGGTTCACATTGGCGATTGGAATCAGACGATCCATCCATTGATATATTCAACGGACTGACAGCAGATTTTTGGGCAGAACGGTTCGCTGACGATGTGGCGGCTTACCATGCATCAAATCCGGAGCCAGATTTCCCGAAACTCGTTGATGCCGTAAAAAACGTATGGCTTGATACCACAACATCCGGTTATCCGTTCGAGCTGGTGAAACAAATTCGTTGCCCGACATTGATCATGCGTGGTGACAATGATTTCTTATTTTCACTTGATGAAGCGGTGTCATTAAAGTCGCAAATGGCAGAAGCAGCATTTGCCAATATTCCCATGACGGCTCATGCCGCCCATCAAGAATCCCCCGAGTTAGTGGGAAAAATGTTACATCAATTTTTATCGCAATATAAATCCGCTTCCACTCATGTAACATCCATCTAAATCACGGAATAGTTTTCCATTAAAATCGAAATATTGATAAAAAATAAATGCATGGGTCCAGATTCTCAATTTAGCATCATCGGTGGTAGTATGATGGCCACGCTCTCCAAACGGGCCCGACGTACTCTTCAGCTTGAAAGGAAAATATGAACCATCCAAACGTTGCAATCATTACCGGCGGTGGCCGGGGCATTGGTGCTGCAACTGCAAAACTTTTCGCTCACCATGGTTACGCCGTCTGTATCAACTATAAATCCAATACAAAGGCTGCCAATCATGTGGCACAAGAGATTACGGCTCAGGGAGGACGGTGTATCGCCGTACAAGCTGATGTTTCTCTCGAAACGGATGTGCTGCGTTTGTTTGAAACGGTGGATCAACAATTAGGGGCCGTATCGGCACTCGTCAATAATGCCGGTATATTACAACCCCAGATGCGTTTGGAAAACATGAGCGCTGACAGAATCAATACCATCCTGACGAATAATGTCACTAGCTACTTTTTGTGCTGCCGGGAGGCGATCAAACGCATGTCAACTCGTCGTGGCGGACAAGGTGGCGTGATCGTTAATGTGTCGTCAGGGGCCGCACGTTCGGGATCGCCTCATGAGTATATTGATTATGCAGCCTCAAAAGGAGCAATTGACACCTTGACCAAAGGGTTGTCGTTAGAGGTTGCAGCGGAAGGGATCAGGGTAAATTGTGTTCGTCCCGGTTTTATTTACACAGATATGCACGCTGACGGTGGTGAGCCTGAGCGCATTGAAAGACTAAAAAGTGTCATTCCTCTGCAAAGAGGCGGTTTACCTGAAGAGGTTGCCGAGGCAATTTATTGGCTAGCCTGTGAAAAATCATCATTCTCCACAGGAAACTATTTGGATTTAACCGGGGGCTTATAACGCATCCCCTCACCCACCACTGACAGTATTCGCCATGACATCTGCGTATTTTGTTCATCATATCAGGCTTATGCTACAAACGAGAATAAAGGAACATCGGATGAAATCTTCACATATTGGTGAGTTAGTTTTAAGTGAGCAGCAAATTCGGGCGGGAGTAAAGACTGTTGCTGAACAATTGAATCATCAATTCAAAGATGCGGTTGTCATTACCATTGTTCCCGGGGGGATTTTGTTTACCGCAGACCTAGTGCGCGAGCTAAATTTCGACATCAAAATGGATTATATTTCTTGCCCTCACACCCCGGGAGATAGCCATAATAACTCACCGATCGTGTTCCATGAAAACATTCCGATTCAAGGCAAGGATGTCATTATGATTGATGATGCAATCGAATCCGGCGGTACAATGAAAAGATTAGTCAGTTACGTGCTTAAACACTATGACGTCAAATCCCTTTCAATTGCAACATTATTTGTCAAACCAGGTCGGGTTGATATTTCTGTACCTCAATATTATGCATACGAAATGGAAAATGATGATCTTCTCGTCGGATATGGCTTACCTTGGCAGGATAAACTGAGAAATGTTCCTTACGTATCCAAATTGGTCAAGTAGCCGATTTCAACATAATGGTATATAAATGATTGTCTTAGCTGTTTTTCTAGGAAAGAAAGGATGAGACAAAATGATGTGGAAGTGGGGGATACCGACACATCATTATGACAAAAGTCAGTTCAGTAGATGCTTATCGGATTATTGATGCTGTTTAAAGAAGCGTTCAGCGCTGGCAAAAAGAGACTCACAGTGTTTTTTCTGCTTAGCGTAGTCAGCGGAATCCTCGGCCATGCCATTCAGGATTTCTTGGGCACTATGGTATTCTTTAACCATCACTTCAAACTTCGCTTCATAGCCACTTTTCTTATGCTTTTTGGGAGATTTATCGCGTTTTTTTCTCATTCTTGTTCCTTTCTAAACAAATTTCGTAAAGGTAGTGGGTAAACATGAAATTTAGAGTCACTTTATTTTTATCAAAATCATCAACGCATAGATAAATTGAATACGCAATTTATACATTCCAGCACCGATATTCATTATTATTTACAACTCTAAAATGACACTATTGTCAATTATTTGTGACTATTACACCCAAAACGCTTATATTTTCAGGATTCATCATTCACCTAAACCGATAAAAATGAGACTATTTAATGGAAGATAAAGAATAAGTTGCTACAGGAGTTGTATAACGAAATGACTCGAAAGAAAACTAAGAAGATACTCGAACTATATGTTTCATTAATAGCTCACGTTTAGGAGCTGGGGGGCACTATACACTCATTACAGCAAATAGATAGTGATTTCGTGTTTTTTCCAATCGAGTCCAACGTTTCTCTTGGGGCTACAGAATGA
>NZ_JCARSY010000044.1:0-24431 GCF_059641415.1 Vibrio rubrogenes | reverse complement strand
ATCACAGCCCCGTTTCTTTTTATTCACCCAACATACAATGTGACAATCTCAGAAGTGCAGTTGAATCACTGACACAACAATACAGCCAGGACGTCTTACGCCTTCAATCTCAACCCGGATTTCCCGCTCGATTTCCAACCCTTTACGCACCGGTGTTACTTTGGTCAGAATACTTTTCGCCCGAACACGATCACCCGATTTCACCGGATACGGAAAGCGGACCTGATTCAGACCGACATTCACAACCATTTTGGCGGTCGGAAATAACGGCACCTCCGGATTCACGCTATCAGTCAGTTTCGGCAACAATGCCAAGGTCAGAAAACCATGCGCAATGGTTGTCTTAAACGGTGATTCTACTGATGCCCGATCCGGATCAGTATGAATCCACTGAGTATCCTCAGTCACAGAACCAAATTGATTAATCCGGTCTTGGTCAATATACAACCAATCCCCAACGTGGATCACTTCCCCAATTTTCTCCCGTAGCTCTTCATATAAAGCTTGAGCTTCGGGGGTTAACTTCAGCGATTCTTGATCGAAAATTGCAGACTCACGCTTTAACGCAACATCATCTGCATCGTTCGGCAGGCTAACCTCTTCATTCACCGCTGGCTGATGAAAATCTCTGATCCACGAAAACAGGTGAAAATTATTGGTTTTTGTCAGCAATTCTTCCCAATACTCGCGCATCGCCGGCGGCATCTTCTGCATCAGTTCTGCATGCTGCTTGCTTAATATTTCACCACGTTGTTTGAACAGTTCGACGACTTTCATCTCAACTCCTTGCTTCATTATTATGAAGTCTGTAACGGTCTGATTTTGAACCACTTCACATAAAGGTGCAAATACTTTCGGGCGTACATGCGTTAACTGAACACTGTTTTTTATATGTTTTTCATTAAGTTACGAATAAAACGCCATTTTATTAGAACGATGATTCACCACTGGTACGATCTCTCTGCGTTCATGATATCCATCGGTTACAAATGAACACCATGGCTATTTTTAAGCTTATAAATCAATGTAATAGAAATTTAATATTACCCTGCCCGGTGTAACGCACGAAAAGCGGTGAAAAAACGACCATCCTCTGTATTACATACAAAATCAGTGCCATGATGCCCCAAAGCTTCAACTCCGTTATTCATTTATGCTCTTGCGGCAATCTCACCATTGTTTGTACCTATCACAGATATCGGCCATACAGATGGAATACTTTGCTATGCTCAGTAGACAATCAAACAAATTTAAATGATAATTATTCTCATATAGAATTTAAATCAGGCCCGAAGGTGGCGATTGTATGAAAAAATATCTAATAACCTCATTTTATTGCGCTTTGATGCTGTTACCCGGTATGGCCTGGGCAAAGTTTAAGGTCGTGACGACATTTACCATTATTCAGGATATGGCACAAAATATTGCCGGGGATGCTGCCGAGGTTGTCTCGTTGACCAAGCCAGGCGCAGAAATTCATAACTATCAGCCCACCCCGAAAGATATTATCAAAGCACAGTCCGCAGATCTGGTGTTGTGGAATGGCCTCAATCTGGAGCAGTGGTTCCAACGTTTTTTCTCCAATGTAAAAGATGTGCCTTCCGTTGTGGTCAGCGATGGCATTCAGCCGCTCTCGATCTATACCGGCCCCTATAAAAATAAACCCAACCCTCATGCATGGATGTCGCCGCAAAACGCATTGATCTATGTAGAAAATATTCGTCAGGCACTGGTGAAATACGATCCGGCTCATGCAGCAACATACAATCACAATGCCCGGGCCTATCAGGAAAAGATCAAACAACTGAGTGACCATATTCGCACGCAACTGACAGCCATCCCTGAAGAAAAACGCTGGCTGGTCACCAGTGAAGGCGCTTTCAGCTATCTGGCAAGAGACTACGGTTTAAAAGAAGCGTTTCTCTGGCCGATTAATGCTGACCAACAAGGGACGCCACAACAAGTGAAAACTTTAATTGATACCATCCATCAGCATCATATTGCGGTGCTGTTCAGTGAAAGCACTATCTCTGACCGTCCCGCCAAGCAGGTTGCCAGAGAAACCGGAGCGACTTACGGGGGCGTCCTTTATGTGGATTCTCTTTCGACCCGGGACGGGCCGGTTCCGACTTATCTTGATCTGCTCGAAGTTACCACCGATACCATTGTCAGAGGATTACGATCATGACCCATCAACCTGTCACCCTTGAAGCAACTCAAGTAAGTGTTACTTACAATAATGGTTTCAAAGCAATTCATGATGTCAGCTTCAGTTTACAGGGCGGCACCATCTGTGCGCTGGTTGGTGTGAATGGCGGCGGTAAATCAACGTTATTCAAAAGCATTATGGGATTGGTCAAAACCTCTCAAGGAGAAATTCTCCTCTCTCAGCGCCCGATTCGCCACGCACTCAAACAGAATCAGGTCGCCTATGTCCCACAAAGTGAAGACATTGACTGGAACTTCCCGATCCTGGTGCGGGATGTGGTGATGCAAGGACGTTACGGTTTCATGAATTTTCTGCGTCGCCCGAGTATCGCGGATAAAGACAAAGTCCGGCAGGCGATGCAACGAATGGGAATTGAAAATCTGGCCAGCCGCCAAATCGGAGAACTCTCCGGCGGGCAAAAAAAACGGGTGTTTCTCGCCCGGGCGCTCGCACAGGAAAGTAAGACCATTCTACTTGATGAACCGTTTACCGGCGTAGACTTTACCACCGAAGAAGCGATTATGAATCTGCTCCGAGAACTCAGAGAAGAAGGTCATCTGATCTTAGTTTCGACGCACAATCTGGGAAATATCCCCGATTACTGCAATGAAGTGGTATTTATCAACCGAACCATTGTTGCCGCCGGCAATATTCAGGATACCTTCACCCAGCAGAACCTGATCGCCACCTTCGGCGGGGTACTGAAACATGTCGGAATCCTCGGTGAGACGTTGCATCAGGATGAGGATGAACGCGCCGTCACCATCTTCTCAGACCATGAGAAACCAGCCGTTTTTTATGGTAAAGATCAACACAGTGCGACGCTGATCCGGGACGGCCAGCCTCCCGAACAACCGCAGTCAACATCGAGGTAACCGCTATGTTGGAATTACTGCTCGAACCGCTGCACTATCAATATATGCAGCACGCCATTTTAAGTAGTGCTATCGTCGGTGCGGTATGTGCATTCTTATCCGCGTTTCTGATGCTCAAAGGCTGGTCACTGATTGGTGACGCCCTGTCTCATTCGGTGGTTCCCGGTGTTGCCGGTGCCTATGCACTGGGATTACCTTACTCTGTCGGCGCATTTATCGCAGGCTTTCTGGCTTCAATCGGGATCGCATTACTACGCTCACTCTCCCATTTGAAAGAAGATGCCATTATCGGCTTCATTTTCACCACTTTTTTTGCCGCCGGGCTGCTATTAATCTCACTCAATCCGACGTCGATTAATATTGAAGGGATTATTTTCGGCAGTATCTTAACCGTCAGCCAGTCCGACTTAATGCAAATGCTGATCATTGCCGGCGTGTCATTTGTGCTGCTGACACTGCTGTGGAAAGATCTGATGCTGGTGTTCTTCGATGAAACACAAGCGTCATCCGTGGGTTTATCACCAACCATATTGAAAATCGTGTTTTTTACCATTCTCAGTGCTTGTACGGTTGCATCACTCCAAACTGTCGGGGCGATTCTGGTGATTGCGATGGTGATTACCCCGGGGGCAACCGCATACCTGCTGACTGACCGGTTTGGCCTGCTGTTAATCATTGCCATCACACTTGGTTTTGTTACCAGTGCTTTAGGTGCCTATCTCAGTTATTACCTCAATGGCGCAACGGGCGGCACCATTGTCCTGCTGCAAACCCTGATCTTTCTCTGCGCGTTTTTCTTTGCGCCGAAATATGGCGTTCTCGCCAACCGGAGAAGCGTCAGGCATCGTGCCTCAGCTGACGAGGACGAGACACACACGCACAACATCGTCACATCAGGTGGTTATGATGGATAATCTCATCCAATGGTTCAGTGAACCTTTCCAGTTTGAATTTATGCAGCGCGCGCTGTGGGCCGGTCTGGCAGTCGGTGCGGTCTGTGCCGTACTCTCTTGTTATCTGGTGCTGAAAGGCTGGTCGCTGATGGGCGATGCGATCTCCCATGCAGTATTACCGGGCATCGTCATTGCCTACGCACTGGGTATCGCACTGCCAATCGGCGCATTTATCTCCGGCCTTGCCTGTGCCCTGATGAGTGGTTATATCAAGGAGAATTGCCGGGTCAAAGAAGACACCGTCATGGGGATTGTTTATTCGGGCATGTTTGCGCTGGGTCTGATCCTCTTTACCAAAATAGAAACCGAACAGCACCTGCTACATATCCTGTTCGGCAATATGCTCGGGATTCAGGATTTTGAATTCACTCAGACCGTGACCTTATCCTTGATTGTATTTGCCATTATCATCATATTCAGAAAAGATTTCTTACTCTATTGCTTTGATCGTAGCCATGCACGGGTCGTCGGATTACCGGTGGTACTGATTCACTACGGTTTATTGGTGCTATTGTCACTGACCATTGTCGCAACCATTCAAGCCGTCGGCGTTATCATGGTGGTCGCAATGCTGGTCGCTCCGGGAATGACCGCTTTTATCCTCACCAAACAATTTGCCCATATGATGTGGATTGCACTGGCTGTCTCACTCAGCTCAATCGTCCTCGGTATTCTGATTAGTTTTCATATCGATGGCGCGACCAGTGCATGTATCGTACTCGTTCAGGCGGCATGTTTTGTCTTGGCTCTCACCTTCTCAAAACTAAAAACCCGGATGACAACACTCAACAAACAGTCACCGGAAACAAACACGCTCGCATCCCACTAATCTTTGCTCGTATGAGCATCGGGCAGACATAAAAATACCGCCGTCCGGCGGTATTTTTATGCCACGATTCATGACCGAACCATGACCGACAAGTCAATCAGCCGGCCACCCAAAGCAGCACAGCGATCACCTGCGGGGTCAGAATCCTTAAACACATCACTAACGGATAAACAGTCGCATAAGCCAGTGATGAAGCACCACTGGTCGAATGCATCGCATTAGCAAATGCCAGTGCCGGTGGATCGGTCATCGAACCCGCCATAAGCCCGCAAATCGTCAGATAGTTCACTTTACCGAAAAAGCGCGCAAACATACCGACGGTGAGCAGCGGAATCAGCGTAATGACAATCCCGTATCCCATCCACGTCAGCCCTTCACCATCCATGATGGTGGTAAAGAAATCACCACCGGAACTGATACCGACAACGGCCAAGAAAAGCACGATACCAATTTCCCGTAAGGCAAGGTTCGCACTGGGCGGCATAAACCAGTAAAGCCGGCCAATGCTACCGATTCTTGCCAGAATAATGGCAACAATTAACGGGCCTCCGGCAAGCCCCAGTTTCAGCGGCGCCGGTAAATGGGGAAGCTGGAACGGAATCGAGCCGAGTAACACGCCTAAACCGATGCCGATAAAAATCGGTAACATCTGCACATGATGTAGCTTACTTGCCGTATTTCCGAGCATTTTGCCGACATATTCAATATCTTCTTTCTGACCGACAATATACAGAATATCCCCGAATTGCAGCACCGAGTCTTGGCTTGCCACCAACTCCACACCAGCCCGATTCAACCGCGAAATAACTACATTATGTTTATATTTGAGGCTCAGTTCCCCCAAATGCTTGCCGAGCACTTTTTCGTTAGTCACGACCACCCGATCACTTTTCAGCACAGTGCCTTTGGTTGACAGCGACTCCGACACTTCACGTCCGACAATCAATACCGCTTTGTGCAACAGATCCTGACGGTCACTGACAAAATGCAGATAATCACCGATATGAAGCGTAGTATCCTCACCGGGGACCACGAGATTACCCTGCGTTTTCATTCTTGAGCAAACGACCCCCTGCCCAATCAAGGTGACCAATTCAGCAAATTTCATCTGATCCATATTCGGATTTTCGATCATCACATTGACCGATAACAGGTCTTTGCTCTTACCCAGACTGCGGTTGTCATAAGATTCGGCTTCTTTATCAACATTGATTTCGAACACAATCCGGATAATCCACATCGACAGCAAAATCCCGATAATCCCAAAGGGATAGGCCATCGCATAGCCAAGCCCCAGCATATCGACCTGGCTGTCGATTTCTCCCAGTTCATGCAGGATCTGCTGTCCAGCCGCCAGAGAAGGCGTGTTGGTTACCGCCCCGGAGTAGATACCGAGGAAAATATGCAGCGGTATATTGAAAATAAAATGGAGTATCACGGCCGTCAAACCACCGACAACGACAATACCGGCCGCCAGTCCGTTCAGCTTGAGACCACTGCTTTTCAGAGAGGCAAAGAACCCCGGCCCGACCTGAATCCCGATGGTGTAAACGAACAGGATCAAACCAAATTCTTTAATAAAATGCATAGCATGACTATCAAGGTGCCAGCCAAACTGGTTGATGAAATGCCCGACGAAAATTCCGCCAAACAGCACGCCACCGATACCGAGTCCGACACCTTTGATTTTCAAGCCACCTAACCACAACCCAATCACTGCCACTAAGGACAGGACGAGTATCGAGAGTGCGACTTCGCCCATAGTTATTACTTCCGTTATCAGATTTAAAAAATGAAAAAATTAGATTTATCCGCACTGAATAAAATAGTTTTGAATCGCAAGCGTGCAAAAAATAAACGTTCTGAAATCAGTCTATAACCTTCGATCTGTCCTATTCTTGATAAAGGTTAAAATTTGCAACATTAATCAGTATTCTGGAAAAGGAAGTGTTCAATTTGTGAGGACAATAGGTTCACCAATTCAATTTAATGATTTTTATATGTTTTAAATTTTCATGGCAGATGGAAAGGCTAGCTTCGAGTCACGCAATATATTCACGGATGCTTTTATATTTCACGGACGCTATTTATATTCACGGACACTGTCCCGAACCACCAGTGTCGGTTCGAGATGAACCACCTGTGCGTCGGTCTTGTGTTTATCAAGGCGGTTCACCAACGCCTCAACCGCAGCAGTCCCTAAACGATGTTTAGGCTGGTGGATCGTGGTTAATGGCGGGGTAATATATTTAGCAATATAGATATCATCGTAGCCGATAATCGATAAGTCCTGGGGAATCCGAATTCCCCGAGCATGGGCAGCATTGACAACCCCCATTGCCATCATGTCGTTACCGACAAACAGGGCGCTAGGCAGCGACCCCCGCTGACAAATATGTTCAAACGCGTCCACACCACCGTCACATTCAAAATTGGCTTCCGCGATCCATGCCGGATTGATGGGTAGTTTTGCGTTAGTCATGGCTTTCTTAAAACCTTCGTAACGCATATAAGCCTGATGTATCTTCAGTGGCCCCGTAATACAACCGATCTCCCGGTGACCGCACTCAATCAGATAATTGGTCGCCATAAACCCACCGAGCAACGAATTATCCTGAATTTTGTCGCAGGCAAAATGGACCGGGCCGCGATCCATCACCACCACAGGCATTCCCGGAAAGCGGTCAAACGCATCAATGTGCTCTCCTTCAAGGGCTGAACACATTAAAATCAGCCCATCCACTCGCTTCTCAAGCAAAGTGTTGATCGATTCTTTCATACGATGGCCATCGCCTTCGGTGTTGCATAAGATGAGATTGTAACCCTTTTGATAGCAGCTTCGCTCAACACCCTTAACCACTTCACCGAAAAACGGGTTCGTTGAGGTCGTCACCAACATACCGAGCGTTTTGGTTCGATTCATCTTGAGACTACGTGCCAACGCAGAAGGCGAATAATTCAGATCTTTTGCCGCCTGATTGACCCGGGCGGCAATTTCATCACTCACATAACGAGTCTTGTTGATCACATGGCTCACCGTAGATGTGGAAACACCGGCACGTTTGGCAATATCTTTCATCGTCGCCATGTGATCTCTCCTTTGTGGTTTATCCGTCTACATCATGATTTATCTGTCAGCGTCTTGTTCTGCCAGAAAAGCATCCACTTCTTGTCGTGTCGGAATCGATGTCTGTGCGCCAAAGCGAGTGACGGAAATCGCAGCAGATGCATGGGCAAAACGAATCGCACGCTGCATAGAGAGCCCTTCCAATAGCCCGGTCACCAGTGCGCCATTAAACGTATCACCGGCGGCTGTGGTATCAATGGCGTCAACCCGGAATCCGGGAATCACGCTCCCCTGACCGTTTTCACTCAGCCAGACACCTTTCGCGCCCAAAGTAATCAACACCGTGGTGATCCCTTTCTCATGCAGAACCGCAGCAGCACGCGCGGCACTTTGCTCATCAGTGACAGCAACCCCGGTCAGAACCTCTGCTTCAGTCTCATTGGGGGTAATCATATCCACACAGCTGAGCAGTTCATCAGGCAGAGAACGGGCCGGAGCCGGATTGAGAATCACTTGTGTGCTTGCTGCTTTGGCAGCCTGAGCACCACGAATCACCCCTTCAAGCGGTGTTTCCAGCTGAGTCAGAAAATAATCCGCTTGTCCGATACGAGCCAGATCACCTTCCAGAGATTCAGCCGTCAGGCGGGCATTCGCTTCAGAAGAGATACAAATCGCATTTTCACCGCTATCAGTGACCTGAATCATCGCAATCCCAGTCGGGCAGTCCGGCTGAATTTTCACGCCGGAAATATCCATACCGTCCAGCTTAAAACTTTCCCGGATATTCACCCCGAACGGATCATCACCGACACTGGCTATAAAACTGATATCGGCTCCCAAACGAGCAGCAGCAACCGCCTGATTGGCCCCTTTTCCACCAGGAATCACCTGATAATCATGTCCATGAAGTGTTTCTCCCGGACGAGGGAAAGTCGGAACCCGCAACACATGATCAGCGTTAACACTGCCAAGTACAACTAATTTACTCATAAGGTTTTCCTCGAAAATCAGCTCAATATATGCAAGGTCTGAACTCTCGTCATTCTGAACGCCAGATAATGCAGACCTTGCCGATATCAGATGTCTTTTATATCGAAAAGCAGGTTTTCTCACGATGTGATTCAAGCTTTGACTCACACGCCTTTGACTCACACATCATCGAGAGAAGACAGGTCAGCGACAGCCAGCCGCTGACCTATTGTTTTAGTTACTGATTACTTTCAAAGGTACAGGAATGTTTTTGTTAACGGTTCCGCCTTTGAGTATTTTGTCGGCAATATCAACACCCAGAGCACCGATAACATCAGGCTGTTGAGCAATTGTTGCTGCTAACTGACCACGCAGAACCGCTTTCATGCCGTCATCTGTGCCGTCAAATCCAACGATCATCACTTTTTTGCCTGCCGCCTGAACTGCACGAACTGCACCAAGCGCCATTTCATCGTTCTGCGCGAATACAGCTTGTACATCAGGATTTGCTGCCAGCAGGTTCTCCATAACGTTCAAACCTTTCGTCCGGTCAAAGTCAGCGGGTTGGCTGGCTAACAGGTTCAGATGACGTTTTTCAACGGCTTTCATGAAACCTTCACCACGCTCACGCGCTGCAGACGTCCCGGCAATCCCTTCCAACTGAATCACTTTGGCATTTTCACCGAGCCTGTTGGCGATGAAATCACCAGCCATTTCACCACCGGCAACGTTATCCGATGCAATATGGCTGACCACATCACCATGACTGGCACCACGGTCGAGGGTGATGACCGGCACTTTAGCGCGGTTAGCCATCCGGATTGCATTAGAAACGGCATCAGAATCTGTCGGGTTGATCAGAATAGCTTTCACACCACGAACCGTTAAGTCTTCCACGTTAGAAAGCTCTTTACTTGGATCGTTTTGTGAATCCAGAACGATGAGGTTATAGCCCAAATCTTTGGCTTTAGCTTCGGCACCATCTTTCATGCTGACAAAAAATGGGTTGTTCAACGTGGACAGTACAATCGCGATGGTGTCCTGCGCCTGCGCTGCAATAGACATCGTAGACGAAAGTAAAGCGGTAGAGATTAGCGTAACTAGTTTTTTCATCTTGTTTTCCTTATTGTCAGGTTCTGAATCGACATTTAACCCGATTCAAGATTCCATGATTGTATGACTACATACGGGTGTTGCTAATTACTTGTTGGTTAAATACGGATTACTTTATTAAACAAGAACTATTTTATTAAAAACAGACCATTTTTGTTAAACACGAACTACTTGTTTTTATTATCTACCAAAACTGCCAGCAAAATCACAACCGCTTTGGCAATCATTTGATAGTAGGAAGAGACATCCAACAGGTTAAGCGCATTATTCAAAAATCCGATAATTAACGCCCCGACCAGTGTCCCCATAATTCGGCCTTTACCACCCATCAGGCTGGTTCCGCCCAAAACAACAGCGGCAATCGCATCCAACTCATAGCCCATACCAGCGGTTGGTTGTGCCGAAGAAAGACGTGAAGTCACAATCACACCCGCCAGAGCCGCCATCAGACCACAAATAGCATAGACACCGATTTTCACCCGATCCACATTAATACCGGATAATCGGGTCGCAGACTCGTTGCCACCCAGTGCATAAACATAACGCCCGAAACGAGTGTGATTCAACAGATACCATGCCAGCCCGAAAACAATCACCATCAGCCAGACCGGTACAGGAATACCAAACATATAACCCGTACCGAACCAGGCAAAGCTATCCGCAACATCAGTAAATCCGGTTGAAATCGGCCGCCCGTCGGTATAGACCATTGTCACGCCGCGCAACAACGTCATAGTCACCAAGGTCGCAATAAACGCCTGCACTTTGCCTTTGGCGATAATCATCCCGCTCAGCCCGCCCAGACAGGCACCAGCCAGCAGTGACACAGGTACGGCAACAAACACCGGCAGCTCCAGCGCAATCATGCTCGCGGCAAAAGCACCACATAAAGCCAGTACAGAGCCGACACTCAAGTCAATCCCGGCGGTTAAAATCACCAATGTCATTCCGACCGCCATAATGGCATTGACCGAGGTCTGACGCAGAATGTTAAGTATGTTATCAACAGTGAAAAAGTTAGGGTTCAGAAACGACACAACAAGAATCAAAAACAACAGTGCTATCAATGATTTTTGCTCAATGAGCCACTCTTTACTGAACCACTTACGTTGCTTGGGTGTCGGTTGATTCATGGAACTGGTATTCATGCTGCTACCTCGTGAATATGCTTACCCACGGCACACGCCAGCAGGTTTTCTTGATTGGCATCCTGCGCCGCAAACTCGCCACTAATGCGTCCTTCATGCATGACAAGAATTCTGTCGCTCATTCCGAGGACTTCCGGCATTTCAGAAGATACGAGAATAATACTCATCCCTTCCGCTTTAAACTGGTTAATCAGTTGATAGATCTCTTTTTTCGCACCGACATCCACACCGCGGGTCGGCTCGTCGAGAATCAACACTTTCGGCCGGGTCATTAACCCTTTGGCAATCGCAACTTTCTGCTGATTACCGCCCGATAAGTTACCGATAATCTGATCCTGAGAAGGGGTTTTAATATTAAACAGACGGATGAAATCTGCGACGGCCTCTCTCTCATTCTGATGGTCAATTTGCATCCCTTTCGACAGGTGATTCAGGGCACACAACGACATATTCTCTTTGACGGATAAGCCCAGAACGAGCCCGTCACCTTTACGGTCTTCCGAGATATAAGCGATGCCGCTGGCCAAACCTTCTTGAGGCGTGTTCGGTGAGACGACCTTGCCATCTAATCTCACTTCCCCTTTCTCCCGGGGAAATGCACCATAAATCACTTTCATCAACTCGGTACGCCCGGCTCCCATCAAACCGGAAACCCCCAAAATCTCACCGCGTTTCAGCACAAAGCTCACATCGTGAACTCCGGATCCGGTCAGGCCGCTCACTTCCATCGTGATCTCACCCGTCATCGAATCCATCCGCGGATATTGTTCTTCAAGTTTACGGCCCACCATCATCTCGATCAGCGTGTCTTCATCGATTTCATCGACCGGACGCTGACTGATGAATTTACCGTCTCGCAGTACCGTGACATCATCGCAAACTTCAAAAATTTCTTTCAGCCGGTGAGATATATAGACAATGCCACAACCTTGGTCACGCAGTTCCCGGATGACACTAAACAGGGATTCTGTTTCAGTATCAGTCAGGGCATCTGTCGGCTCATCCATAATGATGACTTTCGATTTAAACGAAAGCGCTTTAGCAATTTCGACCATCTGCTGCTCGCCGAGGCTCAACTGGCCCAGTAGCGTTTTCGAGCTACGACGCACATTCAGCCGGGCCAACAAACGGTCTGCATCCTGATACATCTCTTGCCACAAGATCCGACCGAAACGATTGATCTTTTCCCGCCCCAAAAAGATATTCTCTGCAATCGTCAACTCAGGAATCAGATTTAACTCCTGATGAATAATAGAGATACCGGCTTCCTGAGAATTTCTCGGCCCGGCAAAAGCAGCACGCTCTTGTTGATAAAGAATCTCTCCGGCATCTTTGGTATAAATGCCAGTCAACACTTTCATCAGTGTGGATTTTCCTGCGCCGTTTTCTCCCATCAACGCCATCACTCGTCCGGGATAGACATTCAAGCTGGCACCATCGAGCGCTTTCACGCCGGGAAATGCTTTGTCTATCTGGCTGAGTGCTAAAATGGGTTCTACCATGATTTCACCTCAATTCGCTCTGGATGCTGCCGGAACTACTACTATCTGATCCCGAACTATCTGTTCTCAAACTATCTGTTCTCAAACTACCTGTTCCCAGACTAAAAAACGACACCGGCCTGAAAAATAACATTGGCATACGGTGTGCATTCACCAGTCCGCACAATCGCCCGACTCTCTCCGGAGCGGATCTTAAACTCTTCATGACTAATATAGGTCTGACGAATCGTTTTACCGGTTTTTTGCTCTTCAATTGCCAGTAAATTCTGCAATTCTGCATGTAAATGCGGGCTGACTTCACGAAATTCAGCGGCAAGAACAACCCCTTCGATCTGCATTTCTGCCAATAACGTGCGCACCGTGTCAATAAATCCCGGCACACCGTAAGTTAAAGCAAGGTCAATACGCGATGTCGTTTCCGGAATGGGTAATCCGGCATCACAGACGGTCACTTCGTCCGTATGCCCTAACGTCGCAACCAAATAAGAGAGTTCTGAGTTCAATAACTGATTTTTTTTCATCACAATGCCTCAACAATCGTGCAAAACACTGATCAGCACTGTGATCAACTTTTGCCGTTGAGTTCCGAATCAAATGTATAAAAAACATTCATCGAAACGTTTCGATAGAATCATATATGAATCTGAAAAGTTTGAATCCCAGTAAAATTCAGACTGTGAAGCAGATCAGTGAAAGTTACTTAAACTCACTAAAAATATTGAAGGAGATCACTGAATAAACGTGATTTGATGAGTGAATCATGATTATGAAAATGAACGTATAGAATCTGATGGCTATTTTCAGCCCTGTTGCGATTTCAATTCCCGCCTATCAACGGGCTGCAGTCACGAACTACACCGGTACAGACGGTTTTTCAACCATCAGGTGGTGCAGTAAAACCCGGCATAACAGATGATGCAATAACACCGCAAGCCCCAGCGGCACGACGATCAACCCCAACACCATTTTGATGGCAAACTGAATCACCACCAACAGACCGCGTTCGACTTTGTGATGAAGTTTTGCGGATGTTGCCTTATGCAGCAACGCCACACTGCTTTTGGCATGTGCTTTCAGATCGCCCTGATGACGTTCATGACCTTGAAGTTCACCGGCAACCGCAGAGAAATACCCGAAGCCTGTCGGCTCAGTAAAATTCTTCTCAATCACAGTGCTCACCACAACACTCAAATGCAGCGCGTAGGGAATGATCAGCCAGCAGAGCAAAAACAACGTCGCTGTCAGGCGTAACAACTTTTTGGCAACGGACCATTGCAAAACAGCGCGGTGAACCAGAGCCAGTATCAGCCAGCTCAGGCAAAGACCGATAAAAATCAGAAACAGCCAAGGCGTTGCCAGTTCTGCAACAATCACCACCACCTGCAATAACGCAATAGCCGCCAGAGCAACCGCGACCGCTTCAGAGCCCCGTTCAAGAACCTGATTCAGACGCTTCAGAATGCGACCCACTTCAACATTCATATCGACAATAAACGACACCCCGAACTGACTGCTACCGGCGACATTGATCAGGGCATCCAGCTCCAACAAGTGCAATAGTTCTGCACCGGCTTCCTGCTCCGTGTGGGTCAGATACAACAAGTTTGCACGATATAACGGATCGCCGGTCGGGTCACCGCCGGCCGGAGAGGACGGCGCGGACCACCAGAAAAAAGCGGCACCCCCGATCAACACAATGGCACACAACAGCCACCAACGGCTGATTTGTGAAGCGGATGATGAGTTAGAATCGGCCGTCTTGCGAGCGGGCGAAGATGATTCTTCCGAATGAGAGACAGAGGGTTTCTCCGCCACTGCGCTTTGTTGAGCGGGCGGTTTCAGTGTTGCAGTTGTACTCATATTGCCCCCCGGCGGACCTGACAACGAATCGTTTCCAGAGCCGTATTATCAAGGGCTTTATCCAGATCCACCGCACCGCGAATTCCCGGCAGCCGCCCTCGTTCAGAGTGCTGCCAGAGCTGAATATGCTGCAATCCTGCCGGTCGCGATATTTCCGCTGAATAGTCAGCCAGCCAAAACGGATAATCATTGAACGAGCGCCCGATATAGGCCTGCCAGAAATCACCATAGGAATAGATCACCGGTATACACCCTGTCGCTTTTTCAACCCCTTTTAAAAACTGCCGCAAACGGGCTTGTAATACCTTCGGTTTGACACCCCGCGACACTTCGACATCCACCATCGGTGCCAGCGTGAGTGGGTGCCCTTGGGTCGCCCGCAAAAAATTATGCAGTTGTCGGTGGGGGTCATCCCCGGCTTCAAAAAAGTGGTAAGCCCCGACAAGAATCGGATGCGGCATCAGCGCCTGCATATTGGCAGCAAACATCGGATCGAGAAACATCATCCCGTCCGACGCTTTCAGATAGACAAAGTCGATCCCGGATGCAATCACATCGCGCCACACCACCCGCCCCTGATCGTGAGACACATCAATCCCATGCACCCGTTGACGTTTTCCCTCGGTTTGTTCCTGTGATGCGGTGACACGCGAAACAACCACATCACGATCCTCCGGGTGTGACGATATTGATTGTTCCGTCTGAGGTGAACGGGGTGTAGCCGGAATCGCTGGTGCCGGTAATGAACCGGACGATTTGGCCGCTGATGGCATTGCGCTTGATAATGAATGAAGCAACGGCCGGGAGAGAAACAGGTAGCTGCCGACAAATAAACCGACCACAACAGCAAATAATACCGCTTTCACTGCCATCCCTTTCTCTGTCGTGACGCTTGCTGTCATCGCATTCCCTGCCATTGCTTCTCCCGGTCCCACTTGCCCTGCCACTGCTTTTTCTGCCATCCCCCGCCATAAACAGATGCCGCTAATGGGTTCCGTTCTAACCGTTAATTTTGTACTCAGTTTTGCCATGTTATCGACAACATTGCCTCGAAACTCGGTGGTTTCGACGAATTTAACCGCCCCTCCTGACGCCAAATTGAACCACCGATGCCATGCTTACCGGCGTTACAACGAAACGATCAATCATACGCATATACAATCATTCAGGTATATAATGACTCTATCGGTTACACAGTATGGATAGGTAATTCAGATGAGCCAGTCAGCAATTTTGATAATTACTTTTGTAGCTGTGTTCTCTGGCCTCATCATGGTTGGATCAATTTGGCTTGCATACATCAATCAAAAAAATACCCAACAGGATGTAGCGAATGTTGAGTTTGCGACGCCACCGACGGCCAAAAGTATTTTTTCCGGGACGACACCCCATGAAATGACCGGAGAAATCGCGCTGATTCTGCAACAAAATATTCAGTTGCCGGATTCAGGATGGACAGAAATCGAACCGCCAGCGGGATTGATTGACAATATCATTCAGGCGGCAAACCGTGAGCAGTGCTTTTCAGCGCTGTCATATCAAAGTGCGACCAACAAGGGGATTCTTCAAAGCTGGCGTATCGACTGTATCAAACCGGATCAGGCGCATGTCAGTCAGGCGATCCGGGACGGGGACAAATATGCTTTAGACGAATGGATCAACCTTGGTCAGCACCTGTTTATTAACACCGGGCTATGGTTTGATATTGAGGATCAGGCACAAATCAAAGAACGAATCACTTTTAACCAAAACTTCATGCCGGAACATATCGCCACTGAGCTCTCGGATCTGCAACTCGAATACGTCGGCCGGGCCACCATTCATCAAGCTTCTTATTTGTTTCTGCGCATGGCCCAGACACCGCACCAAGGCAATAAATCTGATCAAAGCCGTAAATCTGATCAAAACAATACGTCTACTCAAAGTAATATATCAGCTCAAAGTAATACATCGGTCAGCCTGCAATTATGGCTCGATGCCCGGACGCTGCTCCTGCAAAAACGCCGTTTGCTCATCTATGAAAACGACCAAATCAGTGCAGAAGAAATCACCGTCTATACCCGGCCACAAAACACCTGTGCCATTACCGCCCCGGACTGGATTAATGTCGATCATGGTGCGGTGACCAATCACTCTGTATGTGTGGTGGAGCATTGGTGAGTGAAAAATATGCTGAATACGGTTTTCTGATTTTTTACCCTGAGAGCATCGATCAATTGAGTTTCTTTGGGTGCCGGAGGCTGGGAAGATAAAATTGTGCCTCTGCGGTTTGGTGCGCAATCAAGTCCCTCGATTTCATCAACATCTTCGAAGCGCCCCAGATACTTTTTCATGGCCGAAAAAGTACCCCAAAAGGCCTAGGGGTTGAGTTCAGTGCCTGTTATCAGGGACGCTTTTATTCGCTCCTGCTCACGAAAAGCTTAAAATTCATCCCTGAATTTTACCCTGAGATCATCGATCAATTGAGTTTCGTTGATTCAGTGTTTCACCCCACTCAAATGAGCCACCCAACCAAGAAAACCATTCAAGGAAGAATGGTTAGGCTTTTCCGGGCAGGACGCCCGTAAAAGCTGGTTCTGGAAAGCGTGAGCCCAAGCCAAACAAAAAAAGATCTTCTGGTTACTCTTGCATCTCTGCAAGAGTGACTGGCGCACAGAGCACCGATGTCTCTGAAATCGGAGAACCAGTTGTGCGTCAAACTGCAATGCCGATGGCTGGAAAAGTAAAAGGATGATGCTGAGTTTGGGACGCAATGACTTTCTTCGATTTCATTAGTATCCTCGAACGCGCCCCAGTTACTTTTGATAGATCTCAAAAGTAACCAAAAGCATCTTTTTTGAGTTCAGCGCACGTAATCAGGGGCGCTTTTATTCGCTCCTGCTCACGAAAAGCTTAAAATTCATCCATGAATTTTACCCTGAGAGCATCGATCAATTGAGCTTCGTTCTAAACATGTTTCACTTCACTCAAACAAACCATCCACCGAAGAAAACCATTCAAGGAAGAATGGTTAGGCTTTTCCGGGCAGGACGCCCGTAAAAGCTAGTTCTGGACAACGTGCGATTCAGCCAAACAAAAAAGATCTTCTGGTTACTCTTGCATCTTGGCAAGAGTAACTGGCGCACTGAGCACCGATGTTTCTGAAATCGAGGAACAAAATGTGCGTCACAACTCAGTGCCGGAGGCTAGGAAAAACAAACCGTAAGACCGTAGGTCAATACTCCCAATACTTTGAAATCACTCGCAAAAAAATGACAAACCAAGTATTAGAAAAGTATGAGATTTCACTACACCACACGCGTTTCGCACCGCGACCACTCGCCAACATTCCAGATGAAACATACGCTGCACAGGCACCGAAAAAAACGGTGTCGGGATTAGGAACCCCGCAATACATCAGACACACATCTATCAGTCTTGTGACAATTGATATTTATGTGTAGCCTACTCGCTCCGATTATGGTGAGCTGGGCACAGGCAGCTATGCTGGCCGTTTTTGATGTGGCGGTAGTTCCTAACCTTGTCCAGTTCACCACCCATTGATTAGGAACCTCTGAGTGGTGATAGTTTTTAATATTCCACATCAAGAGGGTTATTATGCCTAAATCTCTAAATCCTGACTTACACCTGACCGCCCGCGGCTATCTGATTGATTGTCTTATCACCAATACCCACCCCAGTGTCGATCAAAATGAACTGCGGGAGGTGCTCCTGTACCTCAATAATCTGATTACCTTTGATGAGATCAATCTGCGGAAAGAAGAAATGATGCTTGATGAGTAAACCGGCGATAGGCTGAAAACAAGCGGAGTGGCACCGGTATGCACTGCGTGCCACTCCACACATCGATTTATCCCCGTGCATACGGGGAACACATGCTGATCATGCTCCGAGAGGGCACGGAAGGCGGTTCATCCCCGTACATACGGGGAACACTCTTCTGCGGCGTTTTTCCCAGTGCCGAATGCCGGTTCATCCCCGTGCATACGGGGAACACTGAATCTTCAACTTGATCAAGAGCTGGCCTACCGGTTCATCCCCGTGCATACGGGGAACACCAATCTGATCGAGAAATTCGCGTTTGATTCTGCGGTTCATCCCCGTGCATACGGGGAACACCTTGCTGTCTACTGTTTCACCATCTTCAATTGCGGTTCATCCCCGTGCATACGGGGAACACCACTCCCGCCTGTATTAATTTGTTTTAAAAATCGGTTCATCCCCGTGCATACGGGGAACACCAGTTGCCGACGTAGACAGATCGATAAAAGAACGGTTCATCCCCGTGCATACGGGGAACACGGTGTACTAAAATTTAAAAAAATGATTGCGGCACGGTTCATCCCCGTGCATACGGGGAACACTCTACCAGTTCATAATCAATTTTCATAATTTCCGGTTCATCCCCGTGCATACGGGGAACACAAATAATTATCATAAATCAAATGCAATCCAAGCGGTTCATCCCCGTGCATACGGGGAACACGAGTGACGGTTGATTTCCCGCTGTTAATAATTCGGTTCATCCCCGTGCATACGGGGAACACTAATTGCTGGCTTACCTGTTCAGGCGTAACCCCGGTTCATCCCCGTGCATACGGGGAACACATCAGCCTTATTATTAGCATTAGCAATCTGCATGGTTCATCCCCGTGCATACGGGGAACACTTGATTACCGTCCTCATCTAAAATTGCGATTACGGTTCATCCCCGTGCATACGGGGAACACACCCCTGCAAGAAAAGACTAGTGTCCCTGTCGCGGTTCATCCCCGTGCATACGGGGAACACCCGCTAGCCCAGTTTATCCCAAACCGATCGCACGGTTCATCCCCGTGCATACGGGGAACACCTTTTCTGTGGAGCTCGTTTGCCTCTCTACAGCGGTTCATCCCCGTGCATACGGGGAACACAAACCTCATCATCAAGCATTGCCGCTGCCACACGGTTCATCCCCGTGCATACGGGGAACACAGGTTTTCCTTGCAAATGCTGGGGTAGCATCGCGGTTCATCCCCGTGCATACGGGGAACACTTAACCAATCCATTAGACCATACCCCCATACACGGTTCATCCCCGTGCATACGGGGAACACCGGTTAACGGATTTAAGGCGCTGTTGTAGCACCGGTTCATCCCCGTGCATACGGGGAACACTGACCAACAAATCAAAAAAGTTAACGGTAACTCGGTTCATCCCCGTGCATACGGGGAACACGTTACTGTTTTTGATGGGCGTATCGCTGTTTTGCGGTTCATCCCCGTGCATACGGGGAACACCGGCCACCGCACTGAGAATCGTATCTAAAGAGCGGTTCATCCCCGTGCATACGGGGAACACGCCGCTCTCATAGGTGCTATCGGGAAATTAATCGGTTCATCCCCGTGCATACGGGGAACACTCTAATTGTAGTCAGTTGATTTATAAATACAAATTTCAACATTTACAATCTACCAACATTTGGGGGCGGTTTTAAAGGTCTTCAACATTGCAGGTGCTGAAGCAATAGTGGATTTAGTGCACAATTAATTCCACCTCTTTCCTGCTCAGCTATTCCCATCAATCAAATTGGCTTTCGCTATGTTTCACTTCACGCAAATCAACCACCCAACCAAGAAAACCATTCAAGGAAGAATGGTTAGGCTTTTCCGGGCAGGACGCCCGTAAAAGCTGGTTCTGGATAACGCGTGACTAAGCCAAAACAAAAAGATCTTCTGGTGACTCTTGCATCTCTGCAAGAGTAACTGGCGCACAAGACACTAATGTCTCTGAAACCGGAAAAACAGATTGTGCGTCAAATTTAGGAGCCGGAGGCTGGGAATATAAAACTTGTAATGTTCTGTGAGCGCCAAGCACAGGTATTTAAGCCCTACTATGAGCTTTCTGTTGACCAAACCACCGGAGCGGTGAAAACCAGCCAATATTGTGATAACGAATTGGTCAGGGCTTTAAAAGGGGTGATGACTGCCGGACGTGAATTCATCACCCGTGTTTTTGCGTGGCGGATAGAGTCCGGCTTAGCGCCTTCTTTTAACTTGGAGTTCTGTGAATCAGTGTATTTGTATGAATTAATAATAGATTTTAGTGAAAACATATATTAAACATATGATGTAAAATTAATTATTCATAGATATTGTGAGCAACAATGACACACAAACAAGATTGACATATCTGAAAAAATTAATAATCTTTGTGGCTATATAATTAATGGAATATCGATTCTTTAACAGTTGGGTTAAGTATATATGGCTGAATATGGAAATAAGAAAGGTTTAGTTGTGTCCGATCAGGAAATAGATCGTTTAGATGCAATGATGGTAAATTTTAATTCTAATATCTCGGCTTCAATGTCCTATGTAAGAAGAGCTCAGGGATTAACATTTAAGCAATTGGAAAAACGGTTTTCTGGCATACAAGGAAACACCTTAAAACGTTATATGCATCAAAGTTACCCCGCAATGCGTCCTCTCCATGTGGTTGCCGCATATTCATGGATAACAATGATACCTATGACAGCATTTTTTGACGGGTTTAAACAGAACAAACGTTATCGAGGTATGAGTGATAATTTAATTGAAGCGCTTGTACATGTCGGTCGTTTACCTATAGAAATGTTAAATACTTTTCTGACCATGGCTTGTAATATGCTCAACGATGAGTCAAAACAGGAGTATCTGTTATTCAGACAACAGATCGAATCAAAATATGGAAAGATGAAAGATCATAGTCATCTTTCTCCTCCTGATAAATTAGATCTTGATGTTTTCGCTATTGATTACTACCGATCTGTTGCCATTACTGTAAAGAAATTCAGAGAAGAAAATAATCTCTCTATAGAGACCATTTCAAGGACTCTTGGTTTGTCGAGGTACCAATACAACATTCTGGAAAATCCGAACAAAATTAATCAGTTCCCAGTATCAATAGGGTTTAGGGTAATGAGAGGGTTTCAATTAAACAGCTATGATAAATTTACCAGTGAAATGAAATACTTCCCTGAATTTCATGAAGTTAGAAAGGTTCAACATGTTCAATATATCCGAGAAACATTGGTTATTGAAGTACTGAGACGGCTTGAGGAAAAAGAAAGAAAGTCGATGGTTATGATTCTGATTATTTTATTAGATAAATACAGATAAAATGTGATCTATATCTTCACGATGTACAAAGTCAACTTAAAATGTGTACGGTTTTATGTTGACCAGATTAAATATAAATTTAAGAATAAATCAATATCTACTCGACCATCCTTTAGAGAATTATCTATCATTATAGAATGTGAAAATTTTTATCCATGAAAATTAAGGATATTTTATGTAAATGACGAAAATAGGATTTTTAATTGAATTTCATTAGTTGTTTTGAAAAATAAAATACACTTTCTTTAGTAATATATGAGTCGTATTCGCCCACACAAATAGCACAAGGGTTTTTTATATTTTCTATATTATCAGGATGATGCACTAATAGCCTGACTGTATTCTCAAAGAATATATTCATTCTGTCCGGTGACATTTTAGATATGTTTCTTTCGACCACTTTTCGGATTGCTTTATTTTGGGGAATATCAGGATCATCGACTGTCATTGTATTGGTGAATAATTTGGCGAACTCTTTGCTGTCACCCATTGATGCAGCAATCATTTTTTTGGTCGCATATCTGCCTGATTCTGGGATGCTTGGAAGTCTTCCACATATCGACAGACTAACGATATCGGGGCAGAGGACACAAAGTTCCACCGATATTGCTGTTGCATATGACAAGGCAATGATATGGATTTTTTTCATACCCATATAATGAATAAATTCTAAAAGCATCATGGCCTGCTCTCGAATACTAATGCTGGCATCAAGCGGTTTAGTACATCCAGTTCCGGGAACTTCTATAGTGAAGCAATCCAAATGCTCAGAAAATTTACGAGAGAATGAATCAACAGATTCGATCTCCTGTAAAGCGCCAAGCAGAAAAATGACCACATGTTCTGATTCGGATTGATGATTCTTGTACAAAGAAAATCTGAACAGGTTGTTATTGAGAATAATTTGATTGATTTCCATTGTGTTCTCCTTTTAGAAATGGAGAGCAAAATATAAATCATTCATATAGATAAGAATAAACGGAAGCGATTGCATCGCGTCATCGCTCATTGGGTACAAACGATGTTGGTAGGCTTATGAAAAAAGATAAATCATCTCACTCTCTGCTTGATGCTGATCAACCTGTCAGAGAGTTTATTGCATCCCTTTATGAAACCTTCAGCGCTCAGCTAAAACAGCAAGATGACCCACGAGTCAAAATTGAATACTTTGGTGGGGTAATCGAAGTTCAGCTTGTCTCTTTCGATGGGATTTATGAACGACCAAAAGCTGAGAAATAGCATCAACGTGATTACTATTCATCAATAAGGCAGTAAATCCACCTATTTATGGAATGTAAACCACATTAACCATCTGATTCTATTGATAATGGATTATCTGTTATTGCGCTGTTGTACAATGCTCCTCCTATATCGATATGAACTGAATTCATACATAAACAACGTCAAATGAACTATCAAACCATTCAAATCTACAACCTGATGAGTTATGAATTTGCTCAGGTTGAAGGGGATTTTTCATCCCTGAACGAATCGGATATCAAATCCGTGATGCCTGCCGGAATGCGCTTTGCTGATTTTCTTGAGCAGCTACGCAGCGGCCATCAAGTCTTACTCACTGATACGCCATCCATCCCCTTATTGATTCGGGATCGGGATGAATGGGGCAATCAATACTGGCGAATCAATCCCGAGGTTGAGCCTCAGCTCGACGGGCTGGCATACAAGGCCTATACCGCACGGGCTGAGCTGGTCAATCATGGTATTGGCTCATCTTACGTCGGCAGTGTCAACGCCTCGGTGTATACTGAGCCTTATGTTGAACGTGAACCTGTGAAACTCACTTTAGCCGAGCGGCTGGCAAAACAGCGTCAGGAACAATTACAGGAATTAGATAACATTCAACTGCCCCCGTCATCATGGCAAGACACGTTTAACAAGCCACCAATCAAACCCTCTCGTTTTGCCAAATCTGCCCTTGTGCCAAGGGGAACGTGTAATATCGGTACGCAAAGAGAGCAACTCTCATCTTTGGGTGAGTATGCTGCCTATACGCTGGCGATTGGTCAGGGGGTTGGGACGGCAGCGACTGAAGACGCTTTTTTAACGCGTATTGGTGGTGCAGCACTGGCAGAGCTACCAAACCTGACGATGAAAATTGTCGGTCGGGCTGGCATTCTGGCCGCATTTATGCCCAGCCAGCTTGGTGACGGCACGCTGTACAATGAAAATGACCTGATAGATAAAACCACGGTTGAAACCAATATCCGCTTAGGGTTCAATGCTGATAATCGGATTTACGGTTATCATGTCAATAGGGTGAATATTCCCAAACGTGAAGTGACTCGGGTTGGTGATAAATTTGTTGTTGAGTTAGAGCCGGATGTCACCATTGAATGGATACCGATGAGTGGTGATTTTGGCGGTAAACCAATCCTTGTCAATCCCATTCCTGACCTGAAAACTTACAATATCTGGGTGTATCCGGAGGCTGAGCAAGGCCAAGAATTTGACAACACCTACATCACGCCAATCGCTGATGCAGATTTACAAGACTACATTCTGACCTTTCCGGCAGATACCGGACTACAACCGCTGTATGTGGTATATAGTCATCAAGTGCGTCAACCGAATGGTCAGTATGGTGCGAGTAAATACCCCAAACCGGAGCTAAACCGAACATCTCTTCGGGCTGAGACCAAAAGACAGATTGAAGCCAATGCAAGAAAACTGAATGGTCGGTTTGTGGATAATAGCGGTCGTGAGATCACTGACTGGCACTATGGACATAGAAAAGGCTTAGAAAAT
>NZ_JCARSY010000043.1:0-27892 GCF_059641415.1 Vibrio rubrogenes | reverse complement strand
GAAACAATAAAGCGGTCTATAAAAAGAATTTACTCAGAGAGTATGTGAAAAATATTCAGCAGTGTGAAAAGTTCTAATCGAATGGTGCTCGACAATGTTCAACCCAAGCACCATCTCAATTGACATCATTCCCTAGCCGCGCCAGACACAACCGTTCCACCAGCACTTTTAATTTCTCCACTTCGCTTTGTAAATAGGCCAGCTCTTCTGAGGTAATTTCATAATGCATTGAATAACGCGCATCGATATAGGCGCGTTGCAGACGGCGGAAACTGCGGCGGTGGAATTTATCGTCCATCGGGAAAATGTCAGCAAACGCAAGATCCTGACCGGCACAGTATTTTTTCAGCTTTTCAATATTATGTGTTTTCGGCAGATAGTTGGTCAGCACCAGTAAAGTACAGGCAAAAAAACGTTCTGTCGCTTGATGTAAAAGGAAAGCCGATTGCGCAAACTTTTGTTTATCCAAAGAGAATTGAAATAATTCAAGGAAATCAGAAGCGCTGGCAAACCAATGATCATAATGCTTTTGCGCAATTTGATGCATTTCTGCTTCACTCAAATTGCCCGGCTCGGCCAGCGCTTTTGGTGTCGCGACAAAGATTTCTATCCCTTCCTGACGGATATCCTTAAAAAAGTAGTGACCTTGCCGCAGCTGTTCATTGACTTCCTGCCAAGTGTGAACAATCAAACCTAACGGCACACTTTTCACTTTACGGTCGATCTGTTCTTCTGCCCGTCGCCAGATTAAATCTTCTTCCACCAGCGCGGGCTGATTCACAATCACCAAGATGTCATAGTCGCTGACATACCCATTCGGAATATCACTCACCCAACCGCCTTTGGCATGGCTGCCGAACAGAATGATTTTCAGGATCTTGAACTCAGACTTACTCCCCTGCTTGTTGGCGATAAAATCATCCAACGTATCGCGCAGAATGGTCGAAATCAGCCCCAGCTCGTACTGTTTTCGTTCAGGGAGGTGGTCGAGAGCAGTCTTCATATTGAATGATTTTAACCAGTTAGCCAAAACAATGCCCCTAGTGTGGCGAGGTGCCGGACAAATGTCTATGCCTTTGTCCGGGGTTCACCGGAGCAACGATTTAAATCTGCGAGTCAGGACAAAATATGGCCTTTCCTTCAAGAATATTACGTTTTATTGTGTCTCTGAAAGGTTATTAACAATGACGTTTGTTGCTTGACTAGTGCCCAATGGATTGTAACGAATAGCCTAAACAATCATTGATTAGAGGACTCACTTATGCCAAGAATAACGCAAGAATACAGATATCAGCATAAAGATGAGTTTTACTGAAAGAAATTTGCGTATCAAGTTTGTGATTTGGATGAGCACTAATATAACCATCGCCAAGCAACCGATATAACGTTAACTTTTTCAGGAGGAAATAATGAATCAATGGCTTCACTGGGCAAAGCAACTTCAGGCAATAGGCCAAGCCGGTCAAACGTATTCAAAAGATAAGTTTGACTTGGAGCGCTTCAATGATATTGCACATATCTCGCATGAAATGCTGGCTAATTTAAGTCATACACCCGTAGAAAAAGTAAAGCATCTGTTTATTCCTGAATCTGGTTATCCCACGCCAAAAGTTGATTTGCGCGCCGGGGTAATACGGGACAATAAGATACTACTTGTTCGCGAGCGAGAAGATAACAGTTGGTCACTTCC
Organism: Vibrio rubrogenes; assembly: GCF_059641415.1. NCBI lineage: Bacteria > Pseudomonadati > Pseudomonadota > Gammaproteobacteria > Vibrionales > Vibrionaceae > Vibrio > Vibrio rubrogenes. Next base: position 26,202 of record NZ_JCARSY010000043.1, on the reverse strand, counting down.
CGGAGGCTGGGCTGATACCTGTGAAACACCGTCACAAGGGATTGTCCGTGAAGTTCTGGAGGAGTCAGGTTACGTTGTGAGTTCACCGAGACTGGTTGCGATACGAGACCGGGATATCCATCCCTATAAGCCGAAATATCCATTCCATATCTACAAAATGTTTTTTCTCTGTGATTTTGAATCCGGTAGCCCTGCAATTAATATTGAGATTTCAGACATCGATTTTTTTGAACGCAGCAAGTTACCAAATCTTTCGGAAAGTCGTGTTTTACAAAGTGACATTGAACTCATGTTTGAACATTATCATCATCCCGGTCGTGAGATTTGCGTCGATTAAAGGGGCTGCTTTACCGTACAAGTTTAGAACGAACATAATGGCGGGCGGTACTCAACCTTCTTCCTAACCTTCATGCCTTGAAAGTTATTCTTCCGTCTAACCCAACTTCGCCTGAAATTTCCCCGGTGTTTCGCCAAAACGATGCCGGAATACCTCAATATAGGCACTGACATTGCCATAGCCGCTGCGCTCCGCGACGTCGCTGATTGTGCAACCGGCCAGCAGCCACTTGAGCGAGATGACCAGTTTCGACTGCTGACGCCATTGGCTAAACGTCAACCCGGTTTCTCGGATAAAAATACGGCTCAGAGTGCGCACACTCACGCCGCTGCGGGCGGCCAGTTGTGCTTGAGTTAAATCGGTGGAAGGACAGTTAAGCAACTCATCTGCGATACGCCGGGCCCGTCGGTCTGAAGGTAACGGCAATCCGACAGGCAACCGGTGCAACCTCATCAGTTCATAGCCGAATAACACCAGCCAATGCGAGAAATAATCCGGTGGATAATCAGCCGCCGTTAAACGCGTTGCCCGATCCATCAGAGCGCTCAAAAAAGAGTTGACCCCATACACGCCGGGTAATTGAGGGAATTCAACCGCATCCGCCTCATCAAAATGCAGAATGAACCCCTGCACCGCAGCTAATATAGTCGCCTTGTGTGAGCAGTGTTCGGGGATCCCCCCCACCGAACCGGGTGTGATCGGCCATTGGGCAGTGTTCGTTTCAATGATGATCATGCCGCGCTGTAACCAGTAAAGCTGGCCGGTTGGGTGCGCATGCCACGGCGTTTCGTGCCGTTGTCTGTGATTGAGGGGGGCGACATCCATCATGTTGATATCCATCCACATGGCCGATTAGCCATATAATATGGCAAAATACCGATAATCATACAACCGATGAATCCTGTATCTTGTTTTGACCCACCCACAAAAAGGTTAAAAACATGAATACTCGCCAACTAGTGCTACATGCATTAACAGACGTGATGACCCACCCCAAGCATGAAATACACATCATCAGAACCTATTTTGCTGAGCATTATCATCAGGTTGTGAATGGAGAACATTTGGATTTCAATCACTTCATCAATCATCTGGCATTACTCAAACAAGAAACAAAGCAGATCTCGCTCACGGTGCTCGCAGCGGCCTCTGAGGGTAATGCGGTTTTGACTCACCATCAGGTGACGGCAGAGAAAGCAGATGGTACATATGCGACATTTGAAGTGCTGGCACACTTTACCGTTGCTGACGGCCAGATCATTCGCTGCGAAGAATTAACCCGAATGCTCACCGGCTCACAGAGCGATCAGGACTTAGGCAGCAAACATTAAAACAAGACGAAGGCATTCTCACCAAACCACGAGAACCGCTAAAAATGGGAACCCCTTGAAATAGAGTGAAGAAAAATATAATCAAGGGCGCATTCAGCGCCCTTGATTTTGCCGATCTGAATCATCGGCCGGAATCCGTCTGATAGCGGCCCTTACCAGAAAAACACCGCGATCAGGGTTAGCACAATAATACAGGCGATATTTAAGTAGATACCGGCTCGCATCATCTCAGACTGCTGGATATGACCCGAGGCAAACACAATCGCGTTGGGCGGGGTTGCTACCGGTAACATAAATGCACAAGATGCAGCAACCGCGATTAATACCGAGAGCAAGACCGGTGAAACACCGAACGCTTCCGCAACGCTGGCAAACACCGGAATCAGCAACGCTGCACTGGCGGTATTACTGGCGAACTCGGTCAGGAACACCACAAATGTTGCGATGATAATTACGATCCATAGCAGTCCGAGGTTTGAGATCATACTGCTCAGTTCGTGAGCAATGAATACGCTGGTTCCGGTCTGCTTGAGGACATTACTGAGACAAATGCCGCCGCCGAACAGCAGCAACACGCCCCAGTCTGCTGTTTTTTCAATATCTTTCCAGTGTACGACGCGGGCGAAACTCACCAGAATGATCGCCCCGAGTGCAATGATGGTATCAAATGAATTGAATCCGCCCAGCATAGCGTTAATCGGTTTACTGAACACCCAGAAGAACACCACCAGTGCAAAAATACCGAGCGTTACGATCTTGCCTTTATCCCAGTCAACCGGTTCGTGGTTCAACTCAAAATGGCCGGACAGATCCGGTTTGAGTAGCAAATAGAGAACCACAATCATCACTGGCAGCATCACAATCGAAGTAGGCATACCAAACTTCATCCAGTCGGTAAATGTTAACCCCACTTCGGCGGCTGCAATCGCGTTCGGCGGGCTACCGACCACGGTGGCAATTCCGCCGATACTGGCGCTGTACGCAATGCCAAGTAACACGAAAACGTAAGTTTTATGGCCTTTGTCTGCATCGACTTTACTCAGAATACCCAGTACCAATGGCAGCATCATCGCGGTTGTTGCAGTATTACTAATCCACATCGAGATGACTGCAGTGACGATAAACAGCATGAAAATCGCAATACTCATTCTGCCTTTCGCCAGCAAGAGCACCTTGTCTGCAACCACTTTATCCAATCCCTGCCGGTGCATGGCTGCGGCTAACGCAAAGCCCCCCAGAAACAGATAAATAATCGGGTTGGAAAAATAACTCAGCGCGGTGGTGGTATCAAACACACCGAACAATACAGAGATCACCGGCACCAGAATGGCGGTCACCGTCACATGCAGTGCTTCGGTTAACCATAACACTGCAATGAAGGTGAGCATGCTGATCCCCAACACCACGTCAGGCTGAAACGGTAAGGTGAAATAAAGCAGTAAAAACAGCAGGATATCGGCACAGATGATGATACTATTACGGTTAAAAAACCATTCTCGGGTATTCGCGGGGAGAGGGACATTATCGTTTTTATTCATTAGACTTCCTTTTTATTTGGGCTATGTTGAACCTCAGCAACCCGGATGGAAAAGGTCAATGTGAGACGACCATCCATTGCAAGCGGTTGTGAGTCATTATTCAATGAAGTAGGCAATAAGCGACATAACAATTAATGACATAACCCATACCTTGGTTCTGTTACGCGAGTCAATAAAAGCAGTTATCCCAATAAAAATGATGGCAATTTTATTCATCGGCCGGCCATTCGGTGGTCATCATGCCAAGGTGCATCAATCATAGCTTTATCTACCAATCAGGAGCGTTATGGATTTACTACTACTACAACTGCAATTTTCCCTGTCGGTGACCGGCCCGATCTGTCTGATGCTTTTTCTGGGAATCTATTTCCGCCGTAGCCAGCTCATCGATGACCATTTTATTGAGGTTGCATCGCGTCTGGTATTTAAAGTCACGCTCCCGGCGCTACTGTTTCTGAGTATTGCCAACTCTTCACATGACATCACCGCAGGTGGCTCACTGGTGCTCTATGGGGTTGCTTCTAATTTCGCTTTTTTCCTGTTGATCACACTGGTGGTCAAATATTATTTCAAGCGCGCGGCAGATCAAGGGGTGATTATTCAAGGGGCTTTTCGCGGCAATACCGCGATTATCGGGCTGGCTTTAATTGCTAACGCATACGGGCCTGACGGCTTGGCACAAGCGGCCCTGTATGTGGCAGCCTTAACACTGCTGTTTAATGTACAGGCCGTGTTCACGCTCACGCCGAAGGGTAGCCCATCGGGGATGAAGGCACTGGTGATGGTGGTCAAAACACTGACCAAGAACCCGTTGATTATCGCCATTCTATTGGGGCTTGCTTTCTCTCAACTCAATCTGACCCTGCCGGATATCGCCGGCACAGCCGGACAATATTTTGCCAATATGACCCTGCCTTTAGCACTGATTTGTGGTGGTGGGTCGCTGGATATTCGTCAACTCAATCATGATAAGGCCCCGGCGTGGTCAGCAACTGCATTCAAACTCCTTGCCTGTCCGATTCTGATCACCTTCGGCGCATGGGTCTGTGGGTTCCGGGGCTCAGAACTGGGGATTATCTATTTATGCAGTTCCGCACCATCTGCTGCTGCCAGCTATGTGATGGCACGCGCCATGGGCGGCAACGCGACACTGGCCGCCAATATCATTGTGCTGACAACCTTGTTGTCGCTGTTAACCACCACACTCGGGGTCTTTGTGCTGTCATCACTGGCGCTGATTTAACGCCACGCGACAAACAAGACAAGCAAACAGGCAGTCTTACAAACTGCCTGTTTTAGATTAAGCATGGCAAAACATCACAACAGATTGGCAGGGGAATACTGATCGGTTAAAGGACGGGCAGATCGATCCCAGTCTGCTTTGGTGGACATCAGTGCCGGATAGCGATCAATCAGGACATTATAAGGCGCCAACGGCTTGACCAATGACTTCGCCCGTTGCTGCATCACTTGCCGGGAAGGGAGCGGCTGTTTGCCATTACCGACGATGATGATCCGGTTACCGTAATTTTGTTCCTGTTTGATTTTGAAATTGAAGAACGGACCAAATACCTGACGATATGTCTCTGATTCATGCGCATAAAGCCGACTTGAAGACCAGGTATTTGCCACCAGCACGCCATCCTCGGTCATTAGCCGTTGCACTTCCTGTAGATATTCCCGGGTCATCAAATGCTCCGGAATATAATCACCGGTAAACGCATCAAGAATGATAAAGTCATATTTTTTCTTCCGCAGCAGCGCACGTTTGACAAAAACGCGTCCGTCCGCAACTGCCACTGAAGTCTGCGGGGTTTCTTGAAAGTGGAAGTAATCCCGCGCCACTTTGACCACGCCCGGATCCAATTCCACAATATCCATTTCAGCGTCCGGGTAAAGCTGCGTCAGCACATTCGGAATCGAAGCACCGCCCAGTCCAATCACAAGTATCCGCTGCGGCTGAGGATTGAGTAACAACCCGCCCATTACCATCTGACTATATGAATAGACCAGCCGTTGATCGTGCTCGTCCTGATACTGGCACGTCTGGACACTGTCGCCCTTCACCAACGCAAACACCAAGCAACGCAAACCATCTTTTTCGACCACCGCAATATCCCGATAGAGCGACTTCTGGGTATAGATCACTTCACTCTGGGCAGAAAATCCAATCAATAACATCATGACAGGCATCCAGATACGCACCGATAACATCTTCTTCAATATCATGACTTTAAGCCTCTGCAACCACTCGGGGAAACCGGACATAGAATGCAACCACGCCACCGGCACACAAAATACCAATCAAACTCAATAGGATCGTATTCACTTCAAACCACAACACCAGATAAAACGACGTCAAGAGCGTTCCCAGTGCGCTGCCCAAGGTCGAGACAAAATAAAGCTTACCGGCAACTTGCCCGCTACGCCCGGAGTCACTGATCAGTAAGCGGATCGAATATGGCGAAATCATGCCTAAAATCAACGTTGGCAGGAAAAATAGCAACAGCGCTGCCACCAGTGAGCCATAACGCGGGTCCATAATCCGGATAAAAACCTGTTCCATCACCGTATCGCCCCAAAACACCAACGGCAGTAAAGTCACCGCACCACACAGATAAAGTAAACTGAATTTGCGTAAAGAAGGCGAATGCATCGACCATTGTCCGCCCAGCAGATAGCCAGCCGACAAGGCCACCATGAAAATGGTAATGATGCTGCCCCACACATAGATGCTGCTGCCAAAATAAGGGGCCAGAATCCGGCCGCCCATCAGCTCGACCGACATGATGCAAAAGCCACTCAGAAATGCGAGTAAAAAAATAAACCGATTCTTCAACAATCCATTGTCAACCGTCATATGCTTCCTATTGTTTATTCCAAGATAAATAATCGCTGCTCTCATAATATTCGCAGGAATCATTCATATAGCAAGTCGAATCATCAATAATCACTGTACTGAAGGGACATATTCCTGATGGTGATTCAGTAAAAATAGTAGCCAATCTTGAGATAACTGGCGCGGATATGTTCAATCAGCAGCCGAATTTTATTCGGTGGCTGACGGGTAAACGGATAAATCGCGTAAACCCCAAGCCTTTTACCGACTTGCCGCGGGAATAAATCAATCAGTGAGCCGTCCTGTAGATCAGGATAAACCAGACAGCGCGGCAAATAGGCAATGCCATAGCCGCTCAGCGCTGCCTTTCTCAATGCAATCGCATTATCACTGGAAAAACTCCCCGAGACTTTTAACAAGTAATTGCCATCCGGTCCTTTAAATTCCCAGTCACTGGCACCGGTTGTCTGATAGACATACTGGAGACAATTATGATTGACCAAATCTTCCGGCCGGTACGGCGTTCCCGCCCGGGCAATATAGCTACTCGTGGCACACACCACCCACTGCGAATCAATAATGTGCCGGGCAATCAAACTGGAGTCTTCCAGTAATCCGGTCCGAATCACCAAGTCATAGCCTTCACCAATCGGATCAACGAAGCGATTATCCAGCGACATGTCCACCGTCAGCCCCGGATGCATCTGACAAAACTCCGCAACGGCATCTGCCAAGAGCAGCTCACCGGAAATGGTCGGTACCGACATGCGGATATGACCACTGAGGTTTTCGCCATACCCGGCCACGGCGTCAAACGCCTCTTGAGTGGCTTGCTTCACATTTTTAGCACCTTGTAGCAAGGCTTTTCCGGCTTCCGTCAGGGTGAGTTTGCGCGTTGTCCGATACAAAAGTTGTGCCCCGAGCTCTTTTTCCAGACGCGCAATACGTTTGCTAACCACTGAATTAGTAAGGTTATTTTTCTCGGCAACCAGACTAAAACTACCCAGTTCCACCACGGAAGAAAATAAAATCAGATCGTCGGCTCTCATACAATTATGTCACTTTTGGAATCAATCATTTTCATTATTTCCCTATATCCACAAAAAATAAAGCGCTAGATTCACACTGGATTAACAATAACATCATAAATAAAAACAAATTGTAGAACCCCCTACCCATGTGGCTCTGTTTCAACGTATGAAACGTCACCACGACCCATGGCTCTATTCTACGCATAAGGAAGTCGCCTCCATGAGTGAAACATTATTAGCCTTACTTGCTTTTTCTCCGATTGTTGTCGCAGCAATTTTGTTGATTGGCCTAAACTGGCCCGCCAAAAAAGCGATGCCGATTGCATTCGGTCTGACCGTTGTCATTGCCTTATTCGGCTGGGACATGTCTGCCAACCGCGTTTTTGCCTCGGTGCTACAGGGGCTGGGCATTACTGTCTCCGTGCTCTGGATCGTCTTCGGGGCAATTTTTCTGCTCAACACCCTTAAACACAGCGGTGCCATTACCGTGATTCGTAACGGTTTTACCGATATTTCTCCGGATCGACGCATTCAGGCCATTATTATTGCCTGGTGTTTCGGCTCTTTTATTGAAGGCGCTTCCGGATTCGGCACGCCTGCGGCCATTGCTGCCCCGCTGCTGGTTGCGATTGGTTTTCCGGCACTGGCTGCGGTATTGATGGGGATGATGATTCAATCGACCCCCGTCTCTTTCGGCGCGGTCGGCACGCCGATTCTGGTCGGTGTCAGTAAAGGTCTCGATAGCCACAACATCAGCCAGCTACTGGCGGATCACGGTTCAAGCTGGGAGAGCTATCTACAGCAGATTACCACCAGCGTTGCACTGATCCATGCTACCGTCGGCACTCTGATGCCGGTGCTGATGGCGATGATGTTGACGCGCTTTTTCGGCAAAAACAAAAGCTGGACCGAAGGATTAGATATCCTGCCATTCGCCCTGTTTGCCGGACTGGCCTTCACTATCCCTTACGCGCTGACCGGCGCACTGCTCGGCCCTGAGTTCCCCTCACTGATCGGTGGGTTAGTCGGGCTCGCGGTGGTGGTCACTGCGGCGAAAAAAGGGTTCCTCGTTCCCCGTTCTGTCTGGGATTTCCGTCCTGAGCACGAATGGCCTAGCGAATGGCTCGGCTCGTTGAAAATGGATCTGAAAAGTGTCCGCTCGAACCCGATGAGCCTCACCTTGGCGTGGACACCTTACCTGCTTCTCGCGGTGATACTGGTCGCCAGCCGGGTCAGCCCTGACTTTAAAGCGCTATTACAGAGTATCAATCTCTCGTTTGCCAATATTCTCGGTGAAGTCGGTGTCAGTACCTCATTCCAGCCTTTGTACTTACCCGGTGGCATTCTGGTATTCGTCGCACTACTTGCGGTCTTGATTCAAGCCAGAAACCCGGCGCCGATGATCCGCGCACTCGGTGAATCAAGTAAAACGCTGGTCGGAGCCGGATTTGTGCTGGTATTTACCATTCCGATGGTACGGATCTTTATTAACTCCGGCGTCAACGGCGCTGACCTATCCAGTATGCCGGTCACCACAGCTGATTTCGCCGCCGGGCTGGTTGGCAGTGCGTTTCCTGCTTTAAGCGCAACGGTCGGGGCACTCGGTGCATTTATCGCCGGTTCAAATACCGTCTCGAATATGATGTTCAGTCAGTTTCAGTTTGAAGTGGCTCACACTCTCTCAGTTTCAAGCGTGATTGTGATTGCTTTGCAGGCCGTCGGAGCGGCTGCCGGCAACATGATAGCCATTCACAATGTCGTCGCTGCATCAGCCACTGTCGGCCTGCTGGGCAGAGAAGGGGCAACCTTGCGTAAAACCATTATCCCAACAGTCTATTATCTTGTGGTAACAGGGTTAATCGGCTTGCTGGTGATCTATGGATTTCATGCCACAGACGCTCTGATGAATTAGAACAAACTGATGAAATAAAACGAGCTGCCTGAAAAGTTTAACAATAAGAATTACCCATTAGCCATCACTCTTCTTTCCAACCGACATTCCCCCAACGTCGTGTTTCTTTGAGGGTGATGGCCTCACTTACTCATGCATTCACTGGAGCACCTTATGAGAATTTACCCAGCGAAACCGGACAAAGTCTATTTCTACTCGACTTGTCTGGTGGATCTATTCGACCCCGATGCAGGGCTCGATGCCATTACCTTGCTCAAGCAGCAAAATATCGAAGTCATTTACGTTGAAAAACAGACCTGTTGCGGCCAACCGGCCTACACATCCGGCTATGATGATGAAGCGAAATCGGTGGCTCTGAGTCAAATCGCGCTGTTTCCCGAGCCTTACCCGGTGATTGTGCTCTCCGGCTCTTGCGGGGGCATGATGCATCACCATTATCGTCGCCTGTTTGCAGGCAGCGAACAGGAAAGTATGGTCCATACCTTTTGTGATCGGGTGTTTGAATTCACCGAATTTCTGGTGCATGTCTGCCGCGCTAAATTGCAGGATCACGGCTCGGCAACCTCCGTGGTGATGCACACCTCCTGTGCCGCCCGGAGAGAGATGAATGTCCATATCACCGCCACCCAACTGCTCAATCAGCTTGAGCACGTCGAGCTGAAAATCCAAGACTACGAAAGCGAATGTTGTGGCTTCGGCGGGACATTCTCTGTGCGTCACCCGAACATTTCTCAAGCGATGGTGGAAGATAAAACCCGTCACATCAAAGCCACCCAAGCCGATCATCTGGTCAGTGCCGACTGGGGCTGCCTGCTCAATATCAATGGCGCACTGGATTTTCAGCATCAGCAGGGCGATCCGGCCACGCTACAGGGGCGTCATCTGGCAAGCTTCTTACTGGAAAGAACCACCACTGAGCCAACACAGGAGCAATCATCATGAGTGACTCTCCGCAACAATTTCATGCACAGGCCAAAACGGCACTGGGTGACCCACAACTACGCGCCAATTTTCGCGGTGCGATGGACTACCTGCAAGGCAAACGCAAAGCTGCCTTTCCCGACCCGCAAGAAGAAAAACAGACCCGGGATCTGGCGGAAGCGATTCGTCAGCGCTGCCTGAGTAAACTGCCGCAACTCTTGGAACAACTGGAAGCCAATTGTCAGAAAAACGGTATTCAGGTGCATTGGGCCGACAATGCCGCACAGGCCAATACCATTATCGCCGGGATTGCAGAACACCATCGGGCGTCACTGATGGTCAAAGGTAAATCGATGGTCAGTGAAGAGATTGAGCTCAACCATGAAATGGCTAAACACGGCGTGACCTGTTTAGAAAGTGACATGGGCGAGTACATCATTCAGCTCGACGGTGACAAGCCTTCGCATATCATCATGCCCGCCATTCACAAAAATAAGCAGGAAGTCAGTGACACGTTTCGCGATAACCTCACCGATTTTCAGCCGACCCTCGATGTGGATCGCTTAATCCAGACCGGGCGTACTCAGCTGCGGGAAAAATTCCGCACTGCGGATATCGGTTTATCCGGGGTCAATTTTGCGGTCGCTGAAATCGGCACCCTGTGTCTGGTGGAAAATGAGGGTAACGGCCGGATGTCCACCACCGTGCCAAACGTCCATATCGCCATCACCGGGATCGAAAAAGTGGTGGAATTTCTCACCGACGTGCCGCCGTTATTCAGTGCCCTCACCCGCTCCGCCACCGGTCAGACGATTACGACCTATTTCAACATGATCACCTCTCCCCGTCAGGACGGTGAGAAAGACGGCCCGCAAGAAGTCCATCTGGTGCTGCTCGACAACGGGCGCAGCCAAGCCTATCGGGATGAAGAGCTACGCAAAACACTGCAATGTATCCGCTGCGGTGCCTGTATGAACCACTGTCCGGTTTACACCCGCATTGGCGGCCATGCCTACGGCACAGTTTATCCCGGTCCGATTGGCAAAATCATTTCCCCGCATCTGATGGGGCTCGAAGCGACCCAAGATCTGGTCACCGCATCCAGTTTGTGCGGCGCTTGTGGCGAAGTCTGCCCGGTTCGGATTCCGATTCCCGACATGTTATTGCGCCTGCGCCGCGAAGCAAAACACGCGCCGAAACCCGGCCTTGAAGCCATGCGCGGCCAGAAATCGGCGTACAAACCCACCGAAAAACTGGCAATGCGCAGTTTTGCGTATTCCGCCACCCACCCGACCATTTACCGAATCGGCACTCGCCTTGCCGGACAGATGCGCCATTTGATCCCGGCCAAACTGGGTCCGTGGACGCAATGCCGGACCGCGCCGAAACCGGCCGCCAAAACCTTACATCAATTGATGAAGGAACGAGCCAACCAGCCACAGAAAGGAGGCAAGTCGTCATGAACAACGCCAGACAGCAGATTTTCAACCGGCTCAAGGCCGCCCAGCCCGCACCGCTGGAGAATGGCTCGGCAGAACTTGCCCGGCATTTCCATCCCAACGACTTCAGTCGTGAGGAAAAGCTGACCCATTTTCAGACCGCCTTAGAGTCCAACCATGCACAAGTGTTACCGATTGAGCGACAACAACTGATTGCTACCCTTCGGCAATTATGCGCAGAACATGGCTGGCAACACGCGGCGATCGGCACCAGTGGTCAGTGGCATCATGATTTTCGCCAAGGGCTGGAAACCATTCAGATGACTGAATATCAACAAACTATCGAGCAGTGGAAAGATGACTTATTCACCACTGTTGATGTCGGGCTGACCGATGCACGAGCCGGGATTGCCGATACCGGAGCGCTGGTGCTCTGGCCGGATAACCATCAGCCACGCACGTTATCACTGGTGCCGCCATGCCACGTGGCCGTGATCCGTCAATCGACGCTGTTTAACAGTTTTTCGGAGCTGATGATCGCGCAGCAGTGGCGCCAACAGATGCCAACCAACGTGGTTTTAGTCTCCGGCCCATCGAAAACCGCGGATATCCAGCAGACACTGGCTTATGGCGCACACGGGCCAAGGGAGCTCATCGTGATTGTGGTGGTGGATGAGTAGATTTTCTGGGGGCGAGTGATGTTGGGGTTGGGGGAAATAAAATAAACTGTGAGTCTGCTGTTTGGAACGCAATGATTTTCCCTGACTTCAATGACATCTCTGGAAGCGCCCCCGAATGCTTTTTCAGGGTAGACGCACATGCCTCGATGATAAAATTTCCAATTTTTCAAATTGAACAGCACTAAAGGCTCAAATATGAGCCTTTATAATTACAAGAACAAAATAAGGGTCAAAAATGGAATAACAGTGCTTTACAAGGCCTATTTTTGAGCTTATATTTACACAAAATCGTTATACGGCTCATATTTGACACATCAGAGGCAACAATATGAATCCTAAAGTGCTACAACTTCGAAATCTTACAAGTAAACTTGAGTCCGAAATTCACGAAGTTTTCGAAGAGATGCTTAGCAATGTTGAAGCCTCAAGCAACCGTCCTATTTCAAGTTACTCAATTTACGAGACGAACACTCTGATTGATGATATGCAATCACGAAAGAAAGATATCTCATTAGAAGACCTTGAATTGCAGACGGATATTTCTAGATCAACGATAAAACGAATGCTTAAAGACCCAAGTAAGACTTCACTAGAAAACTTTTTAACCGTTGCTAACGAACTAGGAATGAAAATATGGATCGAAAAGTAAAAGTTCTTTTGTACGGAAAGTTTTGCGGTGTTTTGTCTCAAAATGAACAAGGCTTTACATTCGAATACGAACCTAGCTACAAAGGTCGTAGCTTATCGCTGAGTATGCCTCTAGAAGATGGGCCATTTGAGAGTAAAGAGCTACATCCTTTTTTCCTGAGTCTTGCCCCCGAAGGATGGTTGAAGAAGCGCTACTCAGAACTACAAAAAATTGATGAGAACGATCCGCTAGGTATGCTTTTGTCCAACGGCAAAAATTTACTTGGTGCTGTCCAACTGTTGAGATTAGAAGACCATGTATCCGAGCAATAGAAGTCTTATCAGCCTCGATGAGCTCAATGAACAAAATAGAGAACAAGTCGAGTACAAAAAAGGGGAAATCAAAACCCTACTAGGTTCGAATAGATTCCAGATTCAATTACCTTTTTCGCGTGCTGAGTTTGTTACTGAGTTGCCAAAGAAACAAAAAGGCATGAGTATTTCCGGTTATCAACCAAAGCTTTCTCTTGCGATCAATGAAGATAATCAGCTAGGGGTAGTAGCGGATAAAGCGCTATTTATTCTCAAGCCTTCACCAGAAGAATTTCCTCATCTTGCCGAAAACGAGCACGCGACAATGTTAGTCATGAAATTCCTCGGTTTCGACACACCTCCATTTGGATTAGTTCGATTTCATGATCAGAACGAAGCAGGCGAACTCGCATTTATTATTAGGCGCTATGACCGCTTAAAAGCAGGTGAAGAAGCGATTCATCAAGAGCAATTGGATGCCGCAATGGACGTGCGTGAAAAGTACGGGAAGACAAAAGGCGATGCTGAGGGATACGTTAGCTACGAGCAAGCCTGTAAGTTCTTAATTAATAAAGTAGACAGCAGCTTAAACTTTAAGAAAGAGTTATTTAACCGAATACTCGTAGCCTACTTTCTCGGGAATAATGACCTACACCTTAGAAATATTGGTGTGCTGCTACCGGAACAAGAGACCACTCGACTAGCGCCAATCTATGATTACGTATCTATAGCACCTTATCCAGACTACATCGCAAACGAGAACCCATTAGCATTACCTCTGCTCGCTAGTGAAGAAGGCGATAATGGCAATACAAGTGGCTATCAGTCACATTGTACCTACACCGGCTATGACTTTCTCATCTTCGCACAAAATATTGGCCTCAACCCTAAACTGGCTACCAAAATGATCAAAGATTTGTGCGCCAAGCAAGATGCCATTCTTGATATCTACCGTCATAGTTTTATGCCGCAAGAACACGTAGAGAAAATAGCTGAATGGATATCGAGCCGAATTAACTATTTGGGTCAATTAGGCCATGTTGCTGTTTAATATATGGACTCCCTTATACCGTCAACAAGGTATGGATGAAGATTAAGGTGTGATGTAGCGGTTGGTGCGCTCAGACGTCATCGATTTCAATGGCATCTCCAACCGCACCCAGATGCTTTTTCAGGGTAGAAGAAGTGCCTCAAAATGCCTAGGATTTGAGTTCAGCGCATGCTATCAGGGCCGGATTGATTTTTATTCGACTCAAGATTTTTGTTATGTGCTGTTTTATTGGAGCAACCAAATAACAACTAATCTGTACGCTCTCGCTCTAATTTATACGCTTGATACTCTCGAGATATTTGTTCATCAGAATAATCGCCATCAACATGATTTGTTTCACCGACGCCATTTAGTCCTTTGATACTTTGAATAGAGCCGCCCCATGCATCACGATTTCTAGGCGAACCGATAAACTGAGACAGATATGCGTTTAGAGTTTTATCTCTTGGTCTCTCAATCTCCTTGCTTAAGGCAGTCAAATAGTCAAACTTCGTCGTTTTTTCCCACGCTATTGAGAAACCAGCTCGGTGGCACAACTCAGTATGAATCAACAACATCGTGCGACCATTTCCGTCAAGAAAAGGATGGCCATAAGCAAATAGGCCCATTACCTCACCGGGATTAGCCTGCATATACTCTTTGTCTTGACCCAACCGCAAACCATAGTCAATTGAACGGCGTATTTCCATCGGGTGACAAAACTTAACGCCCGCTTTAGATATAGCTTTATCAGGCACTAACTCATTTCTATCCCGACCAGCCCATGGATAAATTTCAGAGAATAATATCCGATGAACCTCTAGGAAGTCCCTGTATGTAATTTCTTCTCTTTTTGATAGATATTTCAATGCGTCATCTAAGCCAGCACGAAACATCGTATGCTCTAGTTCTCTAATTACATTAGGGTCTTTTTCTTTGAACCTGTTTTGTAAATAACCATTTTCCTCAAAATCTAAAAAAGGGTCAAAGACTGGCATGACGTTCCCTTAGATAATTCACTGATAATAAAGCCACTTGCTGCATAGATAACTTTCCTGCTCTTTTTAATGCAACCAGTAAATCTTCAACGTGATCGCGCTTAATATCATCCCCTGCCAATGCAGTCACAGAATCAGCGAATTGATCTATTGAACTATATGTATAGGAAACATTATGTAGCTTAGCTAATGATAACACGTACTCTCTAATATCTTTTGTCGGCATTTGCTCAACCGACGCAACACCGTTCTTGTCACTATGACTTTTCTTATGACTTCTAAGTATGATTTTTATACCATTAAAATTTAAAACTCTGTCCGTACGAGATGACTTTGTTTCAACAACCAATGTGGACTTAGGTTTAGCGTTTTTTAATTCTTTGGCTGTGTTACCGTACAATTGTAAGCCTAGTTTTTTCACAGTATCTTTAACGACTTGCTCTATGGGAGCACAGGTTTTTACCTCTCCGTCCTTAAAATGAGCTTTTGCATAAAATCCTCGTGAAATCCTCAACAACTCGCCATTATCAACTAGCTTAGATAAAACGACAGTCATCTGAGATTGGCTACCAAGTGAAGCTAAGTCTGAACGTGAAAAAACAGCATCTTTACGATGTATTATCGATTGTCTAATACGAGTTTCAAGCTTCATAACATGCACCTACGAAAACACACTACTTAATTTTAACAGCAATAGGAAAAACCTTCAATTTAATAGATAAAAAACAATAATTTAAATGGAAAACAAGACCTTAAAAACCGTTAAAATTTGTAGTAAATCAAAGCTGAGATTGTGTTGCACCATTCATCAACGTCTGGCGGACTCACTGCTCGTTTAGTCGTTGATGCAAAAGACGGCGCAAAACACTTTTATGAAAAAAATGGGTTTACCGCATTTAAAGATACAGAAAACCGACTATTTATCACGATTGCTGATATTCGAGCCAGCCTGAGCTAACACATTTTAAGCAAACTAACGAACGTCCTGTTAAGGGGTTGCAATAAAACACTTTAACCCATTACTTTCAATAAGTTATACATAAAGTAAAAGCAAAATAAAAACCTCATGTAGCATCTGTATAGCTTTTGAAATGAACAATCTTCGTGTATCCCAACTAATTATTGCCCCAAAGTGTGCCAGCCTAAGATTTGGGACACATTTCTTTTATCATTCATTGACCTGCTTTTACTAATGAATGATTATGTACTTAGTTTGGTATGGTAAAAGGTACTGTTATGCATGCTCGTTTAAGGAGAAGCAATGGAATCAAATCAACTTTTAGGCTTAGTTAAATTCTTTAGAAATGGAGGCTTTCTGGATAGCTTAAGCTGCTTTCATTGAACTCCGCCAAAAGTCTATCGTCTTGATAAACAAGAAGGTGTCTCGGATAAAAATGAAAGCTGTGCATATTCTTATCGCAAAGAAAGAGACGACGAACCTATTACGGTCACATTTGATGATATAGATATAAGCGACGCATTAAGTCTAACTGTGCACAATAGAACCGATAAAGATGCTTGGATGCATTGTTGGTTCACGCTCCGACTTCCTAAAAATCAAGAAGCTTTAGATAAGCTAGAAGAAGATGTGGCGAAAATGAAGAAGCAGTTTGGTGAGTACTACGCGTTTATTCCTGCTCCGAATTTAAAGCTGTTAGTTTCTAGGCTGCAAGAATTGAGCGAGAAGCCACTAATTTGTGGTGAAGTCGAGTATAGCGGTAATAAATCCAAATGGAGAAATCTAGTTAAATCTCTAGAGTATTCATATCAGCGAGAGTATAGGTTCTTATTTGGTGAGTGCTCCACCTCCGAAACTGAGTATTATGTAATCAAAAACCCAGATGGCTTTTCAAATCTTATCTTTAAAAATACAGATTTTAAAATGCAAAGTGGCGATGGTGAGCATGTCTGGTTTGATCTCAGTGCATAACAAACGCAAGCACGCGGATCAAATTTCCGCTGCGCTCCAATTTGCCCGGTGTTGCGAGCGTTAGGTGATAGGTGCATTGGAGTATTTAAGTTGGACGATCCAAAAATATATACAGCTATAGTTAGTGTGATTGCTGCTTGGGTAACAGCAGCATTTGCTTTCTTCAACATGCTTAATACAAAGCATACTAAGACATCCGAGTTTAGGCAGCAATGGATTGATAAGTTACGAGATGAGACTGCGGAACTACTCAGTACAAGTATGCTTGTTAGCCATTTGAATAAAGAAAGAGCTGAATTGATACAAGATGGTTCGGAAAAAAATAAAGAAGAAATAAAAATCAAAGAAAAAGAAATTTTAGACAGCTTTCAAAAAATAATGCGATTGAGGGTTACAATTTCACTAAGAATTAATAGAAATGATAAAAATTCGAGTTTACGTAAGTTAAATAACGAGTTTTTATCATGGCTAAATAACGTTTTGTCCATGGCAGATAGCCAAGATTTTGAAAGTTGTAAAAAGTGTGCAATATCAGCACAAAAAATCGCTTCCCAAATCCTTAAGAAGGAATGGGAGCGAGTCAAGACTGGTGAGTGGGCATTCAAGTTAACAGTATTCTTATGCGTACCATTTTTGATTGTAGGACTAACTGGTATTGTCTATTTGGTTACAAAAATCACCTAACAAATGATTAAGGTTCTGGACAACGCACACCCAAGCCAAACAAAAAAGATCTTCTGGTTACGCTTGCATCTCTGCAAGAGTTACTGGCGCACAGAGCACCACAGTTTCTGAAATTGAGGAACGCAATTGTGCGTCAAACTGCAACGACAATGGCTGAAAAAGTAAAAGGGTAATGCTGTGGTTTGGGACGCAATGACTTTCTTCGATTTCATTAGCATCCCCGACTGCGCCCCAGTTCCTTTTGATGGATGCAAAAGGAACCAAAAGCATCTTTTTGAGTTCAGCACACGTAATCAGGGTCGGATTGATTCGCATCCTGCTCAAGCAATCCTGAAAAATCGTCCATGATTTTTCACCCTGAGAGCATCGATCAAGTTGGCTTCGCCTTAAAGAGATTTCACCCAATTCAAACAAATCACCAAACAAAGAAAACCATTCATGGATGAATGGTTAGGCTTTTCCGGGCAGGACGCCCGTAAAAGCTGGTTCTGAACAACGTGCGACCAAGCCAAACAAAAAAGATTTTCTGGTTCGTCTTTCATCTCTGAAAGATGAACTGGCGCACAGAACACCTATGCCTCTGAAATCACTGACGCTGATTGTGCGTCAAATTTGGGAGCCGGAGGCTAGGAAAGTGAAAATGATGGGTAGAGTATTGATCCGCTGAAACCTCTTCAATCAAAACAAAAAAGATCTTCTGGTTACGCTTGCATCTCTGCAAGAGTAACTGGCGCACAAAACACCGATGTCTCTGAAACCGAAAAACGTAATTGTGCGTCACATCCCAATGCCAAAAGCTACTAATTAAAATACAACACTCAATCCCCTATTCTCCCCCGACAAATCTGTTCGGTTAATGCCTGCAACCGCTGCACTTCTGCCACCAAATAATTCAACTCTTCTTCGGTGATTTCGTAGTGCGCTGAATAACGCGCATCAATATACGCCCGTTGCAGACGCCGGAAACTACGACGGTGGAATTTGTTGTCCATCGGGAAAATCTCAGCAAAGGCCGGATAAATCTGCGCACACAGATTACCGAGTTTCTCGATATTGTGAGACTTCGGCAGGTAGTTGGTACAAGTGAGTAATGTACAGGCAAAAAGACGCTCCGTTGCCTGATGCAGGTTGAATGCTGCTTCATTAAGCATGGATTCATGAAAAGTATAATGAAAAACTTTAATACTATCAGCAGCATTCTCTATCCACTGCTCATAATGCTTACGGGCAATCTCCCGTTTTTCTTCCTCCGTCAGATCACCCGGCTCCGCCAGTAATTTCGGCGTCGCAGCAAACAGTTCAATGCCCTCTTCACGGATATCCTTAAAAAAATAGTGCCCCTGTTGCAAGCGCTCGTTCACTTCCTTTAAATCGTGGACAATCAAACCCAACGGGGCCGATTTCACTTTGCGATCAATTTGCTCTTCGGCACGCTGCCAGACCACATAATCCTCCACCAAGGCGACTTTATTAACGATCACCAGAATATCGTAATCGCTGATATAACCATTGACCGGATCCTTGACCCAACTGCCTTTGGCATGGCTGCCGAACAGAATAATTTTCAGAATACGAAATTCACTCTTACTGCCCTTTTTACCTTGCAGATAATCTTCCAGTGTATCGCGCAGAATCATTGAGATGTCCGCCAGCTCACGCTGTTTATATTCGGGCAGATGGTCGAGGGATGTTTTCATAATCGCAGTATTGAAACTCGTTGTGGATGAATAGCGCTAGCATAAAAGAAGCACTCAGCAAAAAACACCGTTTATCATCGTTTTAGCACGGCTCAAAGGTAAAATGCGACGCGGTTCTTTTTTATTCCTTGCCTCTATGATTGTCTCCGCTTCCAGCTTCGGGCATGACACACAATCTTTGAAAAATGACGAACCAGTTTATCTTCTTCCGACTCAGGTCATTCATTATCACAAATAAGTTCAACAAATTAAGTAAATTCGCGTTCTGTATACTCTGAGAGGCTGTTCTTAAACGGTATCATTGCTTATCTCCATAGTGAATTCTCTTATGATTTTCTGGGGTCACAACTCTCGTATTATCAACATCATAGATAGCACCACCATATTGTATTTCTTCAACATGATGAATCTCAGACAACAAGCAGCAGCTAATGCTGAGTTCAGTTACAAAATACCTGTCAATTGATGTGATTTGTTAGATTTATGTGCCAAAGTGACACACAGGTTGCTTTTCTCGCCATTTGATACCATAATCCGATGTGACATTTTGGCACAAAGGGAGATTATTTATGGCAACACTACCTCGCATCACTGCCCGAGTCGACGTTGAAACACAAGACTTACTGGCTAAAGCTGCTGCTATTGCCGGTATGCCGAGTATTAATTCATTCGTTCTCAGCGCCGCTACTGAAAAAGCAATGCAAGTTATCGAACGCGAAGAAACACTAAAACTTAGCCAAGCTGACGCTATGTTATTGATGGATGCACTCGACCGTCCGGCTACATCAAATGCAAAACTGAAAACTGCGGCTCAACGTTATGAAGATAAGACTCAACAATGAATACGGTACTCCTTGATAAGTCTAAACATAACAGAAACCGATTCGACTGCGGTATCAGTACTCTGAATAACTATCTGAAAGTTATGGCGAGTCAGCAAGCAAAGAAAGATAACACCAGAACTTTTATTCTGGAAGATGATAACGATGAATCCAGAATTATTGGATTTTACACTTTAACCATGACGCCAATTGATCTAAATGCTTTACCAGATAAACTACAGAAAAAGCACCACTCATCAACGTCTGGCGGACTCATTGCTCGTTTAGCCGTTGATGCAAATTTTCAAGGGAAAGGTTTTGGCGAATGGTTATTGATCGACGCTCTTCGCAAACTACTGACTGCCAGTGATACTGTCGCTTTTCCTGTTGTTATCGTTGATGCAAAAGACGGCGCAAAACACTTTTATGAACAATATGGGTTTACCGCATTTAAAGATACAGAAAACCGACTATTTATCACGATTGCTGATATTCGAGCCAGCCTGAGCTAACACATTTTAAGCAAACTAACGAACGTCCTGTTAAGGGGTTGCAATAAAACACTTTAACCCATTAGTTTCAATAAGTTATACATAAAGTAAAAGCAAAATAAAAACCTCATGTAGCATCTGTATAGCTTTTGAAATGAACAATCTTCGTGTATCCCAACTAATTATTGCCCCGAAGTTTGATAGCCGAAGACTTAGTGTAATCTTCTATTTCTACAGATTGACCTATTTTTTCTGGTAGCAGACTCTATTCATCAGATGCGCAAAAGGAGCTTGCAGAACAGGGAATAAATAGAAACAGGATTAGTAGAGATCTAGGATGCAGCCGTAATTACGGACAAGATTAAAAAGAAAGTATGCAATGGTGCTTATATAAGTACCAATACTTAGTTGAAAATTCATTCGCAACAAACATTGTTGATAAATTTCAATTGGATATAAAAATTAGAAAGGAGGGGAATGCCAACATGGTTTCGTTGGCATTCGTGTTAATGTTGTTAGCGATGTATTGCCGAACAAAGAGTAAATACTGAACCTTCCGAAGTTACAGTGCTTTTTTATACAATGCGATTACTTGATCACGAGTCATTGGATGCGGGTTACCGCCTGCACAAGGGTCAGCCAGAGCATCATCTACCCAGCTCAGAATATCTTCTTCTGTTACACCTAGCTGAGCAAAGCCTTCAGGGATACCCACGCGGCGATTCAGAGCATTAAGTTCATCAATCGCTGCTAGACTTGCATCTTCTGCTGTCATGCCAGATGTGTCTGCGCCAAGTGCCTCGGCAACCTGTGCGAATTTTTCAACGCAGTACGGACGGTTAAATTCACACACGATAGGCAACAAGATTGCGTTACACACTCCGTGGGGAAGGTCTTTATGTGCACCGGCAGGGTGAGCCATAGCGTGAACCATACCTAAACCGACACTGTTGAATGACAAGCCAGCGATAAACTGACCGTACGCCATCATCTCACGGGCATCCACATTTGCGCCGTCATCGACCGCCAGTGGTAAGCTGTGTGCGATGGTTTTGATCGCTTCAAGAGAAATATAATCGGTAAGTTTGTGTGCCCCAACGGATACAAAAGACTCAACCGCGTGTGTCAATGCATCAATACCAGTAGCTGCTGTCGTGCTGCTAGGCAGACCTAACATAACGCTAGGGTCGTTGACTGAGATTTCTGGGATGATCTTATCGGAGATGATTACGTGTTTGACATGCGTCTCTGTGTCTGTGATCACGGCGTTACTTGTCACTTCTGCAGCAGTACCAGCGGTGGTATTTATCGCATACAGCCGGGCGCCAAGACGTTTTACTTTCTCGACGCCATTATACGCCGCAATCGGGCCTTCATTGGCAGAAAGGATCTTGATTGCCTTTGCGGTATCAATCGAACTACCACCACCAAATCCGATAATAAACTGCGCGCCAGAATCGCAATACATGCCGTAGGCGGTATTTACGGTATTGGTATCCGGGTTTGGACGTACATCTTTGAACAGTACCAGATTTAACGCGCTGTCGAGAAACTTATCAGCGAAGCCAAGCTCTACCAGTGCTGGATCACTGATAAGTAGCCCTTTTTCACTGCCATGTTCGTCGGACAGACGCTCAATCAGTGCTTCAATTGCTCCGACACCGGAGTAGTTGATTTTCGGAAAAGCCAGTTTGAACACACTCATAATTCACCTCTTATAGGTTAAATTCACGTTTCAAAATTTCCATGTTTTCTTTAGTCACACCTTCCGGTTCATAACCAGCCGATGTACACATCAGGTATAATTTGGCGCCCTTATTGGCAACGTCAATATAATCAAATGCTTGCTGAACATCCGCGCCAGAAGCAGTCGCGCCGTGCTTTTCCCAGATTGCGACGTCATGATCTAGCAGTGCGGCTGTTGTAGCGTCTGCCATTTCTTCTGAAGAAGGCAGGCAGTACGGGATCATGCCGATACCGCGTGGTACAAATGCGCGTACTTCCGGTAGCATTTTCCAGCAGGTATGGGTGAACAGTTCGCTGCTCTTAGATATGTCTGGGTGATGAGACAGGGCAATCAGCTCTAGTGGGTGAGTGTGAACTACGGATCTGTGGTCGGAGCCCGCTTTGATTTTATCGACCAGTATTTTGATGTGGCTGATAAACTCAGACGTTGGTGCGAAATCTTCGCTCGCTTTGCCGCCCCAAAGAATCTGGTAGCCGTTGGCTGCTGCGTTGATTTTCAGAACGCAACCAGCATAGGCAGGATCACGCAGTTCGCGGATACGCTGACCAGTACCTTTTACGTAGTAGATTCGGTTAGCACTTTCAATCGGAAGCTGCAGTGGTAGTGCTTTTTCCTGAACGTCTACTTGAGGCATTTCGTCGAATAGGTCAGTGACGTCAATAGAGATGTTACCGCCATTACGCTCTGCCCATTCACGTTGCCAAAGGTACTGAGAAACTTCGCTGACTTTTTCGATTTCGCGCATCACTGCATCGTTTAATTGAATCATAGTATTAGCCTTTTATATTTAGTTAACTTAACCAAACAAGCCAGACATGTAATCTGACTTGTTGGTTATTGAGCGATTTGAATTAACGTGTTTCCAGAATGGTCGCTTCGTAGTCTTTCACGTCATTGATCCAATCAAAGCCAATAGGGACTTCATTTTGTAGGCAGTGGTAATTCCATACAGCTGCCCATGGTAAAGAATGAGTTTCTTCAATCAGTCCAAGGCGTGTGGTGTAATCGAATGACGCTTCTGCCGCTTTTAGTTGCTCTACTGGTTCAAGCAGGGCTTTAAGCAGGGCTTTTTGTGCGTTGCGGGTACCGATAACCCAAGCCGCTACGCGGTTGATTGATGCATCAAAGAAGTCCAAGCCAATTGCTACGCGATCCAGCAGGTTGTTACGTACGATTTCACGCATGATTGCCTGAGTTTCGTCATCGAACGACACCACGTGGTCAGAGTCCCAGCGAACCGGACGGGTTACATGTAGCTGCAGGTCATTGACGTACAGTGAACATGAACTGATTTTGTCGCTGATCACTTCAGTTGGGTGGAAGTGACCTGCATCGAGACATAGTGCCGTGCCGCGGGTTGCTGCGTACGCTAGGTAGAACTCATTGCTGCCAACGGTGAATGCTTCTGCGCCTATACCGAACAGTTTGCTTTCTACTGCATCTTTGTGGAACTCAGGAGAAATCTTCTCAGTCAGAGCTTTGTCCAGAGAGTCTGCAAGACGTGCGCGTGGAGACAGGCGGTCTACAGGTTGATCTTTCATGCCATCCGGGATCCAGATGTTCATGAATGATGCAGTGCCAAGTTCACGGCCAAAGTATTCAGAAATCTTACGGCTTGCTTTTACGTGCTCAATCCAGAACTGACGGATCTCTTCGTCCGGGTGAGACAGCGTCAGGCCGTCGTCCGCTTTAGGATGAGAGAACAACGTCGGGTTGAAGTCCAGACCAAGGTCTTGTTTCTTCGCCCACTCAACCCAGCGAGAAAAGTGCTCAGGTTTGATTTGGTCACGTTCTACATATTCATCGGCATCAATGTAAATCGCGTGCAGGTTTACGCGCTTCTTACCAGGAATAAGAGAGAAGGCTTTTTCCATATCAGCACGCAGTTGATCCGGTGTTTTTGCTGCGCCCGGGTGATTACCCGTTGCCTTGATACCGCCACTAAGTGCTGTTTCTGGCGATTCAAAACCACGTACATCGTCGCCTTGCCAGCAGTGCATAGAGATTGGTGTCTGGTTCAGTAGCTCCAGTGCTTTATTTGTGTCCACACCGTACTTTTCGAAAACCGCTTTTGCTTGCTCGTAAGCTGAAATGATCTGCTCTTTGCTCATGGTTAGGTACCTTATTTAGTTATTTGTTGGAATTGGGATTTGATTTGTTCCAATCCCTCAATAGGGTTTGCAGTGAAGTTCTTCACATCAGAAGAGGCATCGATAATCTGGCGGCCTTCTTCGAGCGAGGTAATAATGTCGGACGCGATAAACTGGTTGATCACGTTGCCCAGTGCGGAGGCTTCTGCCGGTTCGGTCGATACCTTGATTTGACAGACATCGGCACAAAGTTGGTTAAGGAACTGGTCTTGCGTGCCGCCGCCGAGAATGCGCAGTTCGGTAATTGGTTTACCGGTAACTTCCGCAAGTTCAGTCAGTACTTTGTCGTAGGCCAGTACTAGGCTGTCGTAGATACAGCGAATGACTTCGGAAAGGGTTTCCGGCGTTTCAAGGTTGCGCTTCTTAAACCAGTTTTTAATCGCTTGTGTCATAGACGCAGGGTTTAAGAAATCGTTGTCATTAGGGTTGACGATGCACTTAAACGGCTGTGCCTGGCGTGCCAGACTGGCGATATCCGGGAACGTCAGTGATGGGTTTTCTGCTTTAATGCGCTGAATTAGCCACAAGCCCATGATGTTTTTCAGAATGCGATAGCGGCCATCCACACCACCTTCGTTGGTCAGGTTGTATCGGTAAGCAAGTTCGCTGGTGTAAGGCTCAAAGCTTTCAATCCCCACCAGAGACCAGGTGCCGGAACTCAGGTAAGCCATGTTCTCGTGTGCAATTGGCGTTGCTGCCACTGCTGACGCGGTATCGTGGCTTGCCACTGAACATACAGGGATTTGTAGATCAGCTAAGTGGTACTCACCAATAATGCGGTTTGGCATTTTAGGTGGCAGGAACCAATTCATTTTTGCGCCACACGCCTTGATCAGCTCTTTGCTCCACACTTTCTCTTTGCAGTCCAGAAGCTGGCTGGTGGATGCATTGGTGTACTCACAGTGTTTAACACCGGATAATTTGTAGTTCAGGTAATCCGGGATAAACAGTAGGGTATCAATATCGCCATACCATTCAGGCTGTTGATCGTGAATCGCTTTTAACTGGTTAATGGTGTTAAAAGGAAGGAACTGAATGCCTGTTGTAGTGTAGATGTCTTGCAAGGTTAGCTGATTATCCGCTAACAGCTTATCTTGGACACCTTCGGTACGTGCATCACGGTAACTGACAAATTCACCTAAGTGTTTACCGAATTTGTCTAGCAGCACAAAATCGACACCCCAGGTATCAATGCCCAGCGATGTAATCTCTACACCTGTCGCCACTACTTTATTGATGCCTACTTTGATCTCTTCCAGGATTGAGTAGAGATCCCAGCACGACTCATTACCATGCATCACTTGTTGGTTTTGAAAACGGTGAAACTCTTCGAGTTCGATTTTTCCGTTGTTCAGATAACCGACCATTACACGTCCGCTTGACGCCCCAAGGTCTATTGCAATCACAGCCTTCATCATGAATACCACCTCTTGTTCTTTAGAGGTATTACACCGTTTTTTGCAACGGAATAACTTCAAAAATCCCCCCGTAAAAACGCAATTGGTGCGTTTTTTTCAAGAAGCTCATGCGGAGTTTCAAACTTTTGATAAACAGTGTTTTAACACTATAAAAAACAAGGGTTAAAGCGGTAATGCCGATCAGTTAAGGCATTAATCGACAGATCAATTGCACGATCCTCCCAGTGTGTAAAAATCCGATAGACTATGTTTATCGGATTTTTTTATGT
>NZ_JCARSY010000042.1:0-29011 GCF_059641415.1 Vibrio rubrogenes | reverse complement strand
ATCGTGGATATTTAATTGTCGGTACCGGAAGCACAAATGCGCCTTGGCATTTTAAAGATACAAACAATAATTTGGTTGGCTTTGATATCGATATGGCAAAGTTGGTCGCCAAAGGACTATTTGATGATGCAACTAAGATTAAATTTGTCGACCAGTCCGGTGACGCCCGCATCCCTAATTTGGTCACGAATAAAGTCGATCTGAGCTGTCAGTTTATGACCGTTACCCCCAGTCGGGCTCAACAGGTTGGCTTTACGATTCCGTATTACCGGGAAGGTGTCGGACTTTTATTAATGAATAAGAGTAAATATACCGGCTATGATGCATTAAAAGATGCCGGAGATAGTGTCGTCGTCGCTGTGTTACAAAACGTTTATGCAGAAGAGATGGTTCATGCAGCGTTACCGAAAGCGAAGGTCGATCAATATGAGAGCGTTGCATTAATGTATCAGGCATTAAACTCTGGCCGGGCAGACGCAGCAGCCACCGATCAGTCTTCTCTTCGTTGGTATATGGTGCAAAATCCAGGTCGTTATAAGGACTCCGGTTATGCTTGGATGCCTCAAAGTTACTCCTGTGCCGTGAAGAAAGGTGATCAGGAGTGGTTGAACTTCGTGAATGTCGTATTCCATGAAGCGATGACAGGGGTTGATTTCGGCACTTACGCGCAATCATTTGAAAAATGGTTTGGCGTAAAATTACCAATACCAAAAACCGGCTTCCCTGTTGAATATAAATAAACCGGATAATTAGACATGGATTATGATTTCAATTTCAGTGTTGTATGGCGAAATTGGGACATATTAATATCGGGGTTAGGCTTAGGTCTGGGTCTAGCCTTCATTTCTATTTTAATTGGCTGCGTCATTGGCATTATATGCGCATTCATGATGTTATCAAAAAATAGAATTTTTAAATATGTCGCATCTATTTATGTTACGATCATCCGTAATACGCCGATCTTAGTATTAATACTCTTTACCTACTTTGCGTTACCACAGATGGGAATACGTATCGGGAAAATAGAATCATTTATCATCACGCTTTCTATTTATGCCGGTGCTTATCTGACAGAGGTCTTCCGCTCAGGGTTAACATCAATATCGAAAGGATTATATGAAGCAGGCTTGGCTATTGGATTAACACAATTTCAGATAAAACGGACGATCCTGGTCCCCATTATGATGCGAAACATATTACCATCGCTGACGAATAATTTTATTTCTTTATTTAAGGATACGTCTCTTGCTGCAGCCATTTCGATACCAGAATTAACATTTTACGCGAGAAAGATAAATGTTGAGAGTTTTAGAGTCATTGAAACATGGATGGTTGCAAGTGGCATCTATATTATTGCATGTTTTTTACTTGGATATATGTTCAGAATTTTAGAAAAGAAGATTGCCATTTCTAAAACCAATAAAAGTAATCCAAGCGCGACAGGCATAATTTCAAGATTCCGGCGTAAGGAGAATTGCTAATGATGGATCTATCCTACTTTTTACAGGAATTGTGGAATGCAAGAAGTGCTATCTATTACGGGGTGATAATAACGATTAGTATTTCTGCATTAGCGATCATCTTAGGTACGATATTAGGTGTTATCGTCGGGCTTGCTCTCGAATACGGAACTTCCCCGATAAGATTCATATTTCGTGTTTATATTGACATCATTCGTGGGACACCCGTGTTTGTTTTAATATTAGCCATGTTTTATGTCCCTTCAGCAGTTGGCTTAAACTTAGATGCATTTCAGGCCGGCATCATCGCATTAACCATTTTTTGTAGTTCGCATATCGGAGAAATTGTACGTGGCGCACTTGCAGCGATTCCTGTCGGACAAACAGAGGCAGCCAAAGCGATTGGATTAACATTTTTCAAAACCTTCATCTATGTTTTGTTGCCTCAGGCACTGAGACAAATTCTCCCGACTTGGGTGAACACTGCGGCTGAAATGGTTAAGGCTTCAACCCTGTTATCAATTATTGGGGTTTTGGAACTCATGCTTACAACACAGCAAATCATATCCAGAAATTTTATGAATATGGAGTTTTATCTATTCGCAGGATTTATTTACTTCTGTATTAATTTCGGAATAGAACAACTCGGCCGCTATGTAGAACGGAAAGTGACGATTGGCTGAATCGCAGTATTTAAGGAAGACATTATGACGGATAGAAAAAAGCTACTCAGTATTCGTGGTGTTCATAAATCATACGGAGATTTGGAAGTTTTAAAAGGCGTTGATCTTGAAGTCAACAAGGGAACAACGGTCTCTATTATCGGCTCTAGTGGTTCTGGTAAAACAACGTTATTACGGACGATCAATTTATTAGAAGATTATCAGCAAGGGCAAATTATTTTAGATGGCCAAGATATGGGGTACTCCATAACGAATAGTAAGAGAGTCCGCCATTCAGAGTCTGAAATAGCGAAGCAACGCTCACATACAGGCATGGTATTTCAACATTTCAACTTATTTCCACATATGACGGCCCTAGACAACGTCATGCTCGGGCTCTTAAAAGTCAAAAACATGAGCAAAAGTGAAGCGATTTCTATCGCAGAACACTGGCTGGATAAAGTAGGTATGTTGAGCCGAAAAGATCATTATCCCATTCAGCTATCCGGCGGACAACAACAGCGCGTTGCCATTGCCCGGGCTGTGGCCATGAGTCCAAAACTCATGCTGTTTGATGAAGTCACGTCTGCCCTTGACCCCGAGCTAGTCAATGAAGTTTTAAATGTCATGAAAGACTTAGCGAAGGATGGCATGACAATGGTACTTGTAACGCATGAAATGAAGTTTGCTTATGAAGTATCAGACAACGTTATTTTTATGAATAACGGACAAATAGAGGAACAGGGACATCCTCATGAGCTTTATCACCACCCCAAATCAAGCCGACTGGCTGAATTTTTGAAAAGTTCCCACTTTTAATTTTTATTGAGGAAATTTAATGATGACAATAAAACGATACGGTTGCGATGCTCGCGGTGCAGCAGGTAAACAACTTCCTTTCGCAAGCGCGACCGAAGCAGATGGCTGGTTATATGTTTCAGGACAAGTCGCCATGGAAAATGGTGAAGTGATCAATGGTGGTATTATCGACCAATCACATAAAGCAATTCAGAATATGCTGAAGATTCTGAGAGAGGCAGATTATGATGTCCAAGATATCGTCCGAATCGGTGTATGGCTTGACGATGCCAGAGATTTTTGGTCATTTAATGGTGTATTTACTGAGTATTTTGGTGAATTTCCGGCAGCCAGAGCCTGCGTACAATCAAGCTTGATGGTTGATGCAAAAGTAGAAATTGATTGTGTCGCGTATAAGCAAAAATAGCTTACATTATGAATGAGGTAATGAATACCTCATTCACATGAATCATTATTGGAGGTCGTTGTGAGAGCCAGAGGGATAGAGCGCGCATTTCAAATTTTGGAATTTCTTCGCAATCATGAAAAAGCTGTCAGGCCAATTGAAATAGCAAAGGCGTTGCAAGCACCGACTTCTTCTATTTATGAATTAATAAAAATTATGCTTGATATGGGTGTATTAGAAAACTTTCATAAAGATGGGCGTGTTTTTTTGGGTAGACAACTACATTTTTTAGGCACGAGTTATTTAAAAAATTTCAGTTTAGCAAGTGAGGCGGAAACATATTTAGAATACTTATCAACCATGACTCGTGAAACAGCACAGTTATGTATGCTTGACGGACACAAATACACAGTCGCAATGATGAAAGAAGGAGATCGCCCCTTCAGAATTAGCGCAGATATCGGTGAGAAAGTCTCGATTCCCTGGACAGCGTCAGGCCGGTTACTTTTGAACCATCTGAGTAATGAAGAAATTTTGGCATTTATCGACCCTGATGACTTTATTCTGCCGGATGGCAGCCGGTTGCCTGAAGAACGGTTTCTCCAAGAATGTAATCAGGCAAAAGAGGACGGTTTTTTTTCATTCAATAGTATCTCTGACACGTTCACCCGATGCTTTGCCGCCCCCGTATTTGATGAAAACCAAGTGCCTGTCGCAACATTATGTTTGATTGCCCCGAAAGAAGATGCGTTACAGAATTTTGACGACTATAAATCTGAACTGATCAACTGCGCGCACAAACTGACACAGAAACTGAACGGAAGTAATTGATCAATCAAAACAGCAGTGATGACTGACTCAAGGATGAATAAAATGAATACTACATATCTGGAAAAAGGTCACGCCATTCGCAAAGACGCTAACATACTGAATGAAGATGTCAGCTTACCTGCGTTGGTTTTATATCAGGACAGAATCGAAAACAACATCCGGTGGATGAAAAACTTTAGCGAAAAATATGCCGTTCAGTTAGCCCCCCACGCAAAAACGACCATGGCCCCCAGAATCCTCACAGCACAATTAGCTGCCGGGGCTTGGGGAATGACGGTTGCCAATCCGATTCAGGCTCAAAGCGCTTTGAATGCAGGATGTCAGAATATTTTAATGGCGAACCAGTTAGTTGGAAAAGCAAACATGTCGATTATCGCCGATATGCTTGAACATCACGATATCCAGTTTTATTGCGTCGTTGATTCAGTCGCAAACGTATGCGCATTAGATAAATTTTTTACCGAAAGATCGCTGACGCTCAACGTCCTTGTCGAGCTCGGCGCAGACCACGGCCGTTGTGGTTGCCGGACTGAAGAGCAGGTCAAATCAGTCGTTCAAGCACTCAACGCCAGCACCTCGCTACGCTTATCCGGTGTGGAATTTTATGAAGGCGTCATCCACGGTGATGATGAAATCACGCAAGTTCGTAATTTTATTCATTGGGTCGTAAAAATCTTCAAGTCTGATTTTTTCCAGTCATCCATTCACTCGGAGAACCCAATATTAACCGGTGCCGGTTCTGCTTGGTATGACGTTGTTTGTGAGGTTATCAAACAAGCGAACCTGCATCCGAGCGTTCTCCCGATTATTCGACCGGGATGTTACGTGATCCACGATATGGGGATATATGAAGATTCTCAGGCACAGATCATGCTGCGAAATATGCACTGCCAAACGAGCGATACCGCCCTGCAATCTGCGATGGAGCTTTGGGCCTACGTGTTATCCATACCTGAACCCGGTGTCGCCATTGTCGGATTTGGTAAACGTGATGTTGCATTTGATGCCGGCCTGCCTATCCCACTGAGTTATTACCATGTCGGAGACAAGGCGCCGATAACCATTGATTCAGGAACATGTGTTGTCAAAGATATCATGGATCAACATGCCTTCATGACTTTTAGCGTCGATTTACAAGTCGGAGATATGATTAGTTTTGGAACCTCCCACCCTTGCTTAACTTTTGATAAATGGCGTGAAATCGCCGTCATTGATGCGAGCTTTAACATCATCGATCGCTACAATACTTATTTTTAGACGTTAAAAAGTAACCTAGTCACTCACATCAACACAAAGCCATTCAGTCGTCCGGTGTCAGCAAGCACAGAATCAATTACCACCGCCACTGGCGGTGGTTGATTGTCAGAGCTTCACCTCTTTTTTTCAGCGGATTAGTTATTAGTTATTAGTTATTAGTTATTAGTTATCGAGTGTTGCACCGCCATCGACACGCAGATCATGCATGGTGATTTGGCGTGCCGCGTCAGACATCAGAAACAACACGCTATTGGCGATATCAGTCGGTTCAGCCATTTTTCTCAAGGGAATACCCAGACGATATTGTTCAAGGTTGCCTTCAATCACTTGTTGTTCACCATAGTTTTCATGCCATAGTTGAGTCTGCATTTCGGTTCTGGTCGAGCCCGGGCTGACGATATTGCAACGAATGCCGTATTCCGCCAATTCTAATCCACAGCACTTTACCAACATATGTAACGCGGATTTTGATGCGGCATAGGCACCGATGTTCAACCTCGGTGTGTTGGCTGCATTCGAACCAATCACCACAATATTCCCCGCTTTGCGGTGCTTCATTCCCTTGGCGACCTGTTGAATCATGGTCAAAGCCCCGAAGGTATTGATGTCAAACATTTGCTTCATCTCTTCAACAGACATTGCATGAACACTGCCGCTGCTGAGTGCCCCGGCACAACTGACCAAATGATCGAAGTGATATTCACTGCAAAGCTGCGCCACTTGCTGCGCCAACTGACTGTCGAGCAAGTCAATTGTGTAATAATCAAGCTGAGCAGCATATTTTTCTTTTACCGCACCCAGCTTTGTATCAAGCGCGTCGATGCAGCGATCGGTTGCAACAACCTTGTAACCCTCCACCAGCAGCCGTTCTAAGACAGCATACCCAATCCCCTGACTTGCTCCGGTCAGCAATACCGTTTGGTGATTTTGATTCAACCCGACATCTCCTGTTTTTATGTTCGCGACAACCACAATGATTAACCTACAAATAAGATAAATTATCATTTGAAATTGATAATTGTTCTCACTTATAATCCTACCAATATATTGCGTATGAAACAAATGGCAAATATCTGTCATCACATTTGAACGAGGTAATTATGAAACGCGAAGTTGTTGGCTTCTCCAGAATGGCTCAAGCGCTTTTGGACCAAGAGTTAGAGACAGCGCCTTTTTTCTTTGCATCTCCAAACAACTCAATACTGGGTGTGGGTATTGAACAACAATTCAATCAGGCAATCCCATTTACTCAACTTGCTCATCGCGCCAACCAAATGCTTGAGCAGGCGAAAACATCAGACAATGATAATCCGGTATTGTTTGCCACTGTTCCGTTCGATGAAAATACACCGACGAAATTTTTTATCCCGCAAAAACTGTACGTCTCAGGCAGCGCCAGAGCGTGCAAAAATGATGTGCTTGGATCAAACAAAGCAACGGTCATTTCTCCGCCGACCGGAGATGATTATAAACAGGGCGTATCAACTTTATTAAATCTGTTCAATACCACTGAGCTGTCTAAGGTCGTACTGTCTCGTTCGGTGCGCATCGCTACCGATCAAAACATTGATCAGACCGCCCTGCTCAGAAACCTGCTCGCGATTAACGCTCGCGGCTACACCTTTGCTGCCGATATCGGAGGCAATGCCAAACTGATGGGTGCCAGCCCTGAGCTACTGTTGGCGAAAAAAGGCGGACATGTAATGTCAAACCCGCTTGCAGGCTCACGGCCCAGATCAGCTAACGAGTCAGACAATCAACGCTCCCATTCCTCTTTACTCGATACCCAAAAAGACTTAAACGAACATAGTTTTGTGGTGGAAGAAGTAGAGAAGGTACTGAGCCGCTACTGCCGTAATCTCTTTACCCCGATGGTACCATCGGTCATCGAAACCGAAACCATGCTTCATCTGTCAACTGTTTTGGAAGGTGAAGCGATTGATCCGGAGGTGAACTCTCTGCAAATCGCGGCTGAGCTCCACCCGACACCAGCCGTTTGTGGCTTCCCGAGACAGTCGGCTTATCAAGCGATCAAGCAGATCGAAACATTTGAACGCGGCTACTTCAGCGGCATGATTGGCTGGTGCGATGCGCGTGGTAATGGTGAGTGGGTGGTGACGATTCGTTGTGCCGAAGTCAGTCAGCGTGAAATGTGCATTTTTGCCGGTGCCGGAATTGTTAACGAGTCCTCTCCGCAAAGTGAACTGGAAGAAACCGGCGCGAAAATGGGCACAATTTTGAAAGCGGCGGGCATTCAACTTGACGAACGACTCACCGCATAAGGGGCATGCCATGACTTCATCAACACCGTTAGACTTCACCCCCTGGCCCGCGGAATATGAGCAACACTATCGAGACCAAGGATACTGGCAGGACCGGACACTGTTTGATTGCTTATCGGCAACCACGGCGCAATCACCCGACACCATTGCTCTGATATGTCAGGATCAACACTATACCTATCAGCAACTCCGACACAAAATCGCCCAACTGTCAGCTGGTTTTGTCTCTTTAGGTCTGAAGGCAGGCGACAATGTTGTCCTGCAAATGGCCAATGAGGCGGAGTTTTACTGCTGTTTCTTTGCTTTGACCATGAAAGGGATCAAACCGGTTCTCGCACTGCCGGCCCACCGCCATATGGAATTAAGCTATTTCTGTCAGCACGCAGAAGCAAAAGCCTATATTTGCTCTGATCAGATCGTCGGGTTTGATACCCAACAACAGGCCTTACAGCTACTGGAAAGTTGCCCGTCACTCAAACTGGCCATTACATCGGGCAAATCCTCTCATTGCGAGATTACACCGCTCAACACGCTCTATCTGGATGCTTGTTACCAACAACACAGTCTGGCAACGGATGTGGCTTTTTATCAGTTATCGGGCGGTACGACCGGCACCCCAAAATTAATCCCAAGAACGCACAATGACTACGTGTACAGTGTGATCGGCAGCATCGAGATTTGCCACTTTGGCCCACAAACCAAATATCTGTGTGTACTGCCTGTGGCCCACAACTTTCCGTTGAGCTCCCCGGGTGCACTGGGGGTGTTTTTCTCCGGTGGCAGTGTCATCTTAGGCCAAGATTCATCACCAAAAGCGGCATTTGAATTGATCGAACACCACAAAGTGACCGTATCGGCTTTGGTGCCACCTTTGGCTTTACTCTGGATGCAGTACGCCCCTTCAGCCAGCGAGGACATATCCAGCTTAGAACTGGTGCAGGTGGGCGGTGCCAAATTTAGCCAAAGCGCTGCACAACAGCTGCCGGAAAAACTGCACTGTCAGTTACAGCAAGTTTTCGGCATGGCTGAAGGTCTGGTCAATTACACGCGGTTAGATGATCCGCTGGACATCATCGTCTCGACTCAGGGACGACCGATTTCACCCGATGATGAAGTGCTGGTTGTTAATGAAGACGGGGAACCCGTCCCTTACGGTCAGGAGGGGCAATTAATGACACGCGGCCCCTACACGATTCGCGGTTACTATCGGGCAGCGGAACATAACCGGCGCTCATTTAATCATGAAGGCTTTTACTCGACGGGTGATTTAGTCAAGTTAACCCGGGATGGCAATATCATTGTTACCGGACGCGATAAAGATCAGATCAACCGCGGTGGTGAAAAGATTGCCGCCGAAGAAGTCGAAAACGTCTTATTGCAGCACCCGGATGTACACGATGTCGCCTTAATTGCAGTACCGGATGAGTTTCTTGGAGAACGCAGCTGCGCGATTGTTGTGCTGGAGCAGGATAAAACGCTCAAGCCAATCGTGCTCAAGCGTTTTTTACACGGCAAAGGGCTGGCTGAATATAAGATCCCTGATCAAATTCAATTTATGGCGGTTTTACCCAAAACGCCGGTCGGCAAAATTAATAAGAAGCAGCTTAGAGAACAATTTTCTATCGGTGAACTGAAGATAAGTTAATCCCAAGATAAGGGACTGAAAATTAGTGACTGACGACCATTGAAATCAAGCTCACTTAACCCAAAAACCGATCTCATATGAAATCGGTTTTTGGGTATCACGCCGCAATTTAATTAAGCGACTTCATGAGCTTGAGTCTTGAGAGTTTGCGTATTTGCAATCAGTTGCCACCACTCTCTTAACGTCACTTTCTTAACCACCTCAGAAAAAGCGAGATTCACACCTTGCTTGCGCCAGCCTTCAAATAAGCTCATGGCGCGAATGGAATCCAGACCAAGCAGCATCAAATTCTCATCAACATCGATGTCTTCGATATCCAGATCTAAAATCGCCGCGACGTCTTTTTGCATCACCTCCAGACTGATTGCAGCGAAGGATTGAGCGCTCTGACTGATTTCTTCAATCACACGCTGAGCCGATTTGACGCTCCCGGCTCTGCCAGTCACATACGCAAGCGCATATTGATGATCCGCCAATGAAAAATCCGCAACGGCATCACCAACCACAAAAGGTTGAATATCGAGCATAAAGGCATCGAGAGCTGTGGAAAGAATCCCGATATGGGCATAAACCCCCACAATGATCAGCTGATCACGTCCCGTTTCATTCATCCACTCCAGCAGCGGTGTCTTTTTAAATGCACTATACCGCCACTTGGTGTAAGTAATATCGTTGCCTTGCGGCGCGACATCAGTGATGATTGCTGTGTCCTGAGTTAACCCGGTTCCCCAAAAATCGGTCAGTAGCGCCCGCTCCTGCGGATCTTGATTCGCAGGCTGAGCCGTATAAACAATCGGCACCCCCGCCTCACTCGCTGCCTGTTTAATCGCCTGAATATGCTTGATCAATTCGGGGATTGGCGCTTCTTTCTTATCAAAGAAATTAATGAAGTAATCTTGCATATCGTGAATCAGCAGCACTGCTTTTTTTGCATCTAACTGCCAATTGACCTTGTTGTCCGGAAACGCATCATGTGAGGGAGTTTGATATGCGGCTATCTTGGGAATCGCCATTGTAATTATCCTTGTTGAGAAAAAGTTGCTGACTGACTCACGTCCGATTAACACAGATTGACGAACAGAAGCAGAGTCGTCCGGGGTAGCATTGATAAATAATCAAATGCTAACAATTATCATTCCCATAATAATAAACAGCCTGTTGAATAAAATCAATTGATAATGATAGCCATTCGCAATAAAGTACATCCCTGTGATTATTGACTAAAGCGCTGTAACTGTATGGTTTCTCAATCAAATAAGACGCTGCGCCCGACATTCATTGGAGCTTCCTATGCCTCGCTTATCATTTCTCCTCTTGGGGATCATTCTTTCCACCCTGATGACAGGATGTAACGACAACACTGAAGACAATAACAATACCTCAGACACATCCCTGACGATTTCCCAAGGCTGGCCTAAAACCATTACTGACAGTTACGGGAAGGTGACACTGAACAAACCCCCGCAACGCATTGTTTCCACCAGCGTGTCGATAACCGGGACCTTGCTGACTATCGATGCACCGCTCATTGCCTCGGGAGGCACACGGCCCAACACCCTCGTGGCCGACAAAAATGGGTTCTTTTATCAATGGAACCAAGTTGCCTACGAACGCGGTATTCAGCCATTGTATCAAGGGGTTGCCAGTGCTGAAGCAGTGGCGAAAGAGAAACCCGATCTGATCATCGTCTCTGCAACAGGCGGAGACTCTGCCGTGAAACTGTATCAACAATTCTCGACTATCGCGCCGACACTAGTCATTAATTATGATGACAAAAGCTGGCAAGAGTTAGCGCGCCTACTGGCTTCGATCACAGCCAGAGAACAACAGGCAGAATCCGCAATCAAAAGATTTGACACCCAACTAATGGCATTAAAAGACCACATCTCACTGCCACCGCAACCGGTCTCAGCGATGGTCTATTACGGAGATAATCGCGGGGGCAACTTCTGGACGGATGACTCGGCTCAGGGGCAGATTCTGAACGTACTTGGCTTTACCCTGAGCCCGCTTCCCGATGACTTGAAAAACAATCATCAAATGGGCAAACGTAAAGATATCGTGCCGGTGAACGGAGAGAAGTTTGCCGATGCGATTACAGGTCGCTCGGTGCTGTTATTTGCCGCCGATGCCGCTGTTGTCGAGCAGGTCAAACATAACAAGTTTATTGCTCACCTCCCGGCGATCCGTCAGGGAAATATCTTTGCGATGGGTAACGACTCTTTCAGGCTCGATTACTACAGTGCGATGAATTTACTCACCACGCTGAAGACGACCTTCAGCCGGTCAAACGTTGCGGAGTAAAAAAACCGCCTCGTCTGAGGCGGTTTATGGTTAGCTCGTCGCCGCTTGTGGCGTCTCGCTAACCTCTTCCTGAGGGGCTAAGGCAGGGTCGAATAATGTCGCCTGCCGCAGAGAACGAAATGCCATCACCATCAACAGGCCGATCCCGGTGGCTCCCAGTCCAAAGCTAAAGACTGATATAGCCGGTGCCATGACTTTACCAAGTGCGCCGAGCCCCAGCGCACCGACCGAATCTCCGGTGACATCTTGCGCGGTCCACAGGCTGCTGACCCGGCCTAACAAGTGATCCGGCGTATGACCCTGTACGATTGAATATTGAATCAGAGACGCAACCGATCCGGCATAGCCGTAGACCACCAGAATCGCTAAGAACAACCAGAAGTGACCGGCAAGCCCCATCAACACAATGGATAAGAAAGTCCCCATCGTCGCATAAATCATCACCATGCCCGGCTTGCGTGCCGTTTTCACCCACCCGGACGTTAACGCACCGATCATGGCACCCAGAGGAATGGCTGAATACATCAAACCGGCATTCGCCGCATTGCCGGTAAAAGTTTCCAGCGCCAAAGCCGGGAACATCACCCGTACCGCTGTTGCCAACGTCTCCAGCGTCCCGAACACCACCACACAACCCACGACTTTATTGGCAAACAAGAACTTCACCCCCTCATACAGAGACAGTAAAGGATTCTCCGGTGTCTGATGTGTCGGTTGCATCGTCGGTAGTCTGAACAACGGAATCAGGGTGCCGAGTGTCCCGACCGAAGCCGCTAAATAGTTCCAGCTGACATCCCCGAATGAAATAATCAGCCCGCCGATTGCCGGTGAGAGCACCATACCGATGCGCACGGTGAGCATACTCAAGGCCGCAGCCGCCGGCAGGTTTTCCCGCCCGACAATCACCGGAAGAGAGGCCATCAGAGCCGTCATGCCCATCGCACCGAAAAAACCATCCCATACAGAGAGTAGATAAAGTGCGGTCAGGGAGGCGTTCGCCAATAAACTATTCAGCGCTAATGCACCAAAGCCAATGCCACAGGTTGCGCGCGCAATCAAAATCAATTTACGTCGGTCATATTTATCTGCCAGCACCCCACCAAATAACAGTCCGACAAACATGCCGACACCATCTAAGGCCATAATCAGGCCGACTTGCAGGGTTGAGCCGGTCATTTGATGAATCTGGATCGGCACCGCAACAGTCATCATGCCTAAAGCGAGCACGGACATCATTCTGGCAATAAATACCATTCTGAAATGGGGATTTTCTTTCAGCAGGCTAAAATCTAATAGCAGTTTGGGCGTTTTCATGGTCATCTACGTCAAAATTTGAGGAATTTAAAAGGGTTACTCTTCATTACGAGAGTTTGAAGCTTGAACATTCTAATCATTTATTTATAATAATGGAAATGATAATTATTTTTATTAACATTCATGAATCGTCTATTTTCTCAGCCCCGAACGTCTCATCAAGACGTAACAACACCGATACAAAGCGTCATGATGCCTGCCCGGCTATCCAGTCAGTCGGGCAAACTCATTTTTCTGATGTTCGCACTAGTGATGATCTGCATCGTCAGTCTTTTTGTGGGTGCCAAAAGTATCTCACCCAGTGTGGTGATTGATGTATTGCTCGCAAAAGCGGACTCCACTGAAAGTTTGATTATTGTTGAGAGCCGGTTACCAAGAACCCTTATCGGTTTACTGGTCGGGGCCGCCTTAGCAGTGGCTGGTTGCTTAATTCAGTCAATCACGCGTAATCCCCTTGCCGATCCGGGAATTCTTGGCGTGAACGCCGGGGCAAGTTTCTTTGTGCTGGCCGGTGTCGTGCTGCTGGGGAACCAAAGCATGTCAG
Organism: Vibrio rubrogenes; assembly: GCF_059641415.1. Taxonomy (NCBI): domain Bacteria; kingdom Pseudomonadati; phylum Pseudomonadota; class Gammaproteobacteria; order Vibrionales; family Vibrionaceae; genus Vibrio; species Vibrio rubrogenes. The sequence continues at coordinate 15,508 of NZ_JCARSY010000042.1, read as the reverse complement.
AACATCTCTGGCTGGCGTTTTTCGGTGCGATGCTCACCAGCGTTTTTGTTTATTTTGTCGGAACGTATAAGGAAGCCAGAGTAAACCCGCTCAAAATCACTTTAGCCGGGGTTGCTATTGGGGCACTACTCGCGGGCGTTTCTTCGTCGATTACGCTGATGAATCCGGTGGCATTCGATGAGATGCGTTTTTGGGATGCCGGATCACTGGATATCCGCGATCTGTCACTCGCATCGATGGCTGTCTTACCGATTCTGTCCGGCATCATTGCTGCGCTCATCATTGCACCTGCCTTAGATAATCTCTCGCTGGGAGAAGATATTGCCCAAGGTTTAGGCACCAATGTGAGACTCGTGCAGCTGAGCGCTTTATTTGCCATTGCCCTGCTCTGTGGCAGCGCAACCGCCATTGCCGGCCCCATTGGCTTCATCGGTTTAATGATTCCGCATATTGCTCGTCGTTTGTCCGGCCCCAACCAACTGTGGCTCACGCTTTATGCAATCGTGCTCGGCCCGCTGTTAATTATCAGTGCTGATATTGTCGGCCGGGTTATCGCCGTCAACGAGATTCGGGTCTCCATTGTGACTGCTTTTGTCGGCGCACCGGTGCTGATATATCTGGCACGTCAAGTCACCTCTTTTGGTAAACTATAATGCAACCATCCAACACGATTTTACTCGGCAGCCAAACCGGCTGGTTCAATATCCTGCTTTCTAAACGTACGCTTAAGTGGTCTCTCGCCCTGCTCTTTTTCACGGTCGTCGTCGCGGCTTTTGCCCTGTCCACCGGGCAGTTAAAGACCACCTTTTCTGAGCTTTCACAAGTGCTGTTCAGTGAAGGGGAAAAGTTTCTGACTACGGTTGTTCTCGAATGGCGGCTGCCCCGTCTCACTGCCGGATTAGTCTTTGGCGCAGCGTTGGGCATCAGTGGCGCGTTGTTTCAGTCCCTGATCCGCAACCCGCTGGGCAGCCCGGATGTGATTGGCTTCAATACCGGCGCCTATACCGGTGCGTTGGTGGTCATCATCTTGTTTGGCGGCAGCGATTTGCAGATCGCTTGCGGCGCGATTGTCGGTGGCATTGTGTGTGCGGGCATAGTGTATGTACTGGCATTTAAGCAAGGAATACAAGGCTTTCGCCTGATTATCATTGGTATCGGAGTCAGCGCAATGCTGAGCGCTTTTAATACTTGGATGATGATTTCAAGCAGCTTAGAAACCTCGATGGCAGCAGCACTTTGGGGTGCGGGCTCACTCAATGGTCTGAGCTGGCATCAGGTTGTGCCGTCGCTGTCCTTTATTGGTATCGCTTTACTTGGCGCAGCAATGCTGGCGAGAAAAATGAACATCCTCGAAATGGGAGATGACAGTGCCAATATGCTGGGTATCCACAGTGAAAAAACACGTCAGCTGGCAATGTTATTCGGGGTCATTTTAACCGCGGCCGTCACAGCGACCGCAGGGCCGATTGCTTTCATTGCGCTGGTTGCCCCGCAACTGGCGAAGAAACTCACCCGGGAAGGCGGTGTCGCCATCATTCCGTCAGCGTTGATGGGCGCAATGCTCCTGACGCTGTCAGATTTTATCGCAGCGAATCTCTTTGCACCGAACCAATTACCTGTCGGCATTGTCACCATCAGTATTGGTGGTTTCTACCTGATCTATCTTTTAATTCAACAATCGGGAAACTGATATTGTGACTGATGTACTGCACGCAACACTTACCGATACAAGTCGTCTGATAGCCGAAAATATTACCCTCGCCTATCAGGATCCGCCGATCACTCAGGGGCTGTCACTCCACATACCGGATAAGCAATTTACCGTGATTCTGGGGCCAAACGGTTGTGGCAAGTCAACCCTGCTCCGCGGACTGAGCAAACTGCTCTCGCCAAGCAAGGGGCAGATCTGTTTTGACGGGAAAAGTCTCGAACAGTATCCGCGCAAAGAACTGGCGAAAATTCTGGGGCTGCTTCCTCAATCCGCAATCGCGCCCAGCGGTATTACAGTCCATGATCTGGTGGCAAGAGGACGTTTTCCGCATCAGTCCTTTCTGCGCCGCTGGACATCAGAAGACGAACAGGCAGTCAATGACGCCATCAAAGCCACTCAGATTGAAGCCTTGCTACAACAGACTGTCGAATCGTTGTCCGGCGGGCAGCGCCAGCGTGTCTGGGTGGCGATGGTCTTGGCCCAGCAAACGCCTTATCTGCTATTGGATGAACCCACAACCTATCTGGATATCGCGCATCAAATCGAGTTACTGGAACTGTTCAGAAAACTGAACCGACAAGAAGATCGCACCATTGTTGCGGTGTTGCATGACCTCAATCATGCTTGTCGCTACGCGGATCATCTGATTGTGATGAAGTCGGGCGTGGTTATTGCGCAAGGTGCGCCGAAACAGATCATGAGCGAAACACTGATTAGCAACGTCTACGGGTTAAACAGTCTTATTATTGATGACCCGTTAACCCATACCCCTTTGGTTATCCCGAAACCGTTATCAAGTTAATCTCCTGCTTAAATTAAAAAATTTGATCATGTAAAAAAGAACCGGCTTATGCCGGTTCTGTAATTTATGCTTTGAGCGTTTCTATCTGGCACAACAGCGTATCGAGTTGTTCACCGATTTCCCGGACATGCTCCGGCGCGAGAATGTCTTCGTGAGAACAATCAAAATAGTGTTTTTCCAGCTGAGTCAGGAACGGCTGCCAGTGGTGGTCGATGTCATAGCCTTGCGGCAATGTTCTTTGCGCCACAAACAGATCAACCCGGCCCTCATATTCGGATGAGCGCGCTCCGGATAACAGGCGGACTGCATCGGCATAGTTGGCCGTAATGTCTTGAAACATTGCCGACCTTTGCTGGTCAAGTTCATCATCGGTCACATCATTGGCCGCCAGAAACAGATCTTTCTCCCGTTCGATTTCGTCCTGCGCTTCGTCATTCATGGGCCCGTCCCAGTCCTGTCCTTCAGGGGGATAAGTATCCAGCAGGCCAAGAAACGCCACTTCCTCACCCTGCTGCACCAGCTTCGCCGCAAGGTTCTGTGCCACGGTGCCGCCAAAGGAATACCCCAATAAATGATACGGCCCGTGAGGCTGTACCTGCTTGAGGGCTTTCATATGAATCGCACAGGCATCTTGCATGTCGGTGCCTGCCGCAATCGCCCCGGACGGACGCGGTGACTGCAGGCCGACAATCGGATAGCTGCCGCGCAGATATTTCGGTAACCCGGTGTATTGCCAGGCAAAACCCGACGCTGAATTGATACAGAATAAAGCCGGGCCATGACCGGCACGGATGGGCAGAACTTCCCCGAACCCGGCTAAGGTCGGATCATTGCGGGCATCATCATCGAGCAGTAACAGCGCCAGTTTTGCAACGGTCGGATGAACCATGATCTGGCCGACTGTCACCGGTACATGCAACACGCGCCGGATCTCTGCTGCTAACTTCATCGCCATTAAAGAGTGTCCCCCCAGAGCGAAGAAATCATCTTCTGCGGATAATGTGTCAATACCCAGCACATCGGCAAAAATAGCCACCAGCTGCGCTTCCAGGCCGGGACGCGCTTTACGCCCTTCGCCCGTGACAATGTCACTCGGCAGCGGCAGCGCTTTCCGATCTAACTTACCGTTGGCACTGAGCGGAAATTCCGCCAGCACAATGATCGCAACCGGAACCATATGTGCCGGGAGTTGCTCAGACAAGGCCGCCTTGAGCCGGTCACCATCGGTCTGCCCGTCTTCACTCAGAATGACATAACCAACCAACTGGCGATCATCCGCACCGGCCATGTTCTTTTCTAAGCCGAGCGCTTTGGCACACACCAACGCTTGCTTAACACCCGGCAGAGATTGCAGTGCGGTTTCGATTTCACCCAGTTCAATGCGCTGTCCCCGGATTTTGAGCTGGTCATCGCTTCTTCCCAGATATTCGATTTTGCCTGACGGCAGCCAGCGCACAACATCCCCCGTGCGATACATCCTTTCACCACTGGCAAACGGGTTGGCAATAAACCGATCTGCGGTCAGCGCGCTGCGATTCAGGTAACCAATCGCCAGTTGGTCACCGGCAAGATACAACTCACCCGGCACACCGACCGGTGTCTCCCGCAGAAAACTATCCAACACATACAGCCGGGTATTCCACACCGGCAAACCAATCGGCACACTGTGTCCCAAGCTCTCCCTGAGCGGCGCACCGAATGCCGGACAATAGGTGACGTCTACCGCGGCTTCCGTCGGGCCGTACAGGTTATGTAAAGGGGCATCGATCCACTGTGCATAGACATCGGCGAGCTCTTTCGACAGCGCTTCACCGGAACAAAAAACCCGCTGTAAGCTGGGGGCAACTTTGGTGGCGTGTTCAGTATGTGCTGCCACCGATGCCATAAACGCGGCAAGCATTGACGGTACAAAATGCATTGTCGTGACTTGGTAATCTTCAATTACCGCCATCAGCCACTCCGGATCTTTGTGTGACTCCGGGGGCGCCATCACTAACGTCGCGCCCTGAATCAGCGGCCAGAAGAACTCCCACACGGACACATCAAAACTGCACGGGGTTTTCTGCAACACCACATCATGATGACTGAGCCGATACTCAGACTGCATCCATTGCAAGCGGTTGACAATGGCTTGGTGAGAAACCAGCACCCCTTTCGGATTGCCGGTAGACCCCGAGGTATAGATGATATACGCACCGTGCTCCGGACGCAGCGTCTGTTGATGTGGTACATCACTGAACGGCGTCGGCTCAGGCAACTGATCTAACATCAACAGTTCACCCAGATCACCAAAACGCGCCTGATGCTCGTTAGTGGTGATGATCAGTTTTGGCTGCGCATCACCGATCATGTAAGCCAGTCGGTCATCGGGATAACTGACATCGAGCGGCAGATAAGCGGCACCACATTCAATAATACTGTTGAAAGCCAGACTGAGCTTAACGCTTCTTGGCAGTGCAACCGCCACCACATCGCCTACACCCACATCATGACTGACCAACAGGTTGGCAATCGCAATCACTTGCTCACGCATGGCTTGGTAACTCAAACGGTTGTCACTGTCGATCAGTGCCATCTGTTCCGGAGTCCGCACCGCCTGCTCAGCCATCAGTGAGCGCAGCGTGTGATGACCCACTTCGGCCTGCGTCTGATTGACGCGTTTCTGGAGCGCGATTTCTGCATCCAAACGTAAGTCGAGTTGTGTCAGTGGTCTGTCGGGCGCGTCAATCACCGCTTGCAGCACCTTTTCAAAGCGCTGCATCACTTGCTGCGCAATACCGACGGTATCCCGGTACTCAAACAGCACATGAATTTGCTTACCGGGGAGCACCAGAATCGTCAGTGGGTAGTGGGTATAACCACGATTGTGAATGTGGGTCAGCTTGGCTCCCTGATAATCCTGACTATACCATTGCGAGTGGTCCGGGTAATTTTCCACCACCAGCAAAGTATCGAATAATGTCTCTCCCCCGGCTAACTGCTGAATTTCACCCAAACCAAGTTCATCATGTTCAAGCAGCTGGATCTGCGTGGCCTGATGCGCCTGCAACTGTTCCAACAGGCTCTGCTTCGCATGCAGTTTCATCCGCACCGGTATGGTATTACTGAACAAACCGATATGTTCATCAATGCCTTTGACATGGCCGAACCGCCCGGAGATTGGCGTCCCGAATACCACATCTTCCCGCCCGGTCATACTCCCCAGAATACATGACCAAATCCCCTGCATCAGCGAGTTGATCGTCAAGCCATAAGCACTCAACCGTTGACTGAGTTGTTGCGTTTTTGCAGCGTCAATAATCAGCTCATACTCTTTGACACACGCTTCTACCGGCACATCCTCGAATGCAATAGTCGGCGTCACGTCTTGCAAAACATCCTGCCAAAGCGCTTGTGCTTGCGTTTTATCACGTTGTTTCAGCTGGTGAACGACATCCGCATAACGAGCCGATAACGGAGGCAAACGCTGGTTTTCTTTGACATACGCGCTCAGGAAATCACCAAGTAGGATAGGCGTTGACCAACCATCGACAACCAAATGATGCGCTGAAATAAACAGCGTGCTTTGTGCTTCGCCATGATGAATCAACATCGCACCGAGCAACGATTCATTGGGATCATTGAGGTCAAACTGGCGAACCAGCGCTTGCTGTTCAGCTTGGGCAAGATACGCCTGTTGCTGTTGATCGCTCTCTTTACGGATATTCACACACACCAACGGCCAAGGCGTACTGGTTTGAGGAATCAACTGCACTGTCCGGCCTAAAACCGAGCTGTCGAATTGAGCCAGTAGTTGCGGATGGCGTGCGATCACCGCATTCAACGCCAGCTGAACGCGCTGTGGATCGATTTCGCCCTGAAAAGTCAATCTGGTGGTTGAATTGTAATTGCTATTCTCATCGCCCAACTGCGACTGGAACAACAACCCTTCTTGCAGCGGCAAGGCAGGCAGAATATCGCTGACAGCGCCAAAACGATTCGATAGTGCTGCTGCGTCGTGAAGAGAGATGCCGGTTTCAGTATATTCAGCCGGAACCCGCAGCATCACTTGGGGTGTGGGTTGCTCACGCAACCAGTGTAGAATTGCTTCAAGTTGCAGCGTGATTCGCTCACAAATCGCATTGATTTCATCATGGCTGAATTGCGCCTCATCCCACGCCCAGTTGAGAGCAAGCCTCGGTTCATGATCACTTTCATCGACAAAAATATTCAGTTCCAGCGGATGTAACAGCGCGTTATCGCTGTTGAGCGAAACCGCAAACGTGTCGGCAAACTTACCCGCCCGACTGATCGGTGACCATGTTTCCTGTGACGGCTCAAAACGGCCGAGATAATTCAGCAATAGCGACGCCTGATTGCGTTGAGATAACGCAGTGAGTGTCTCGCGATACGTGTTGTCTAAATACCGGAGTGCCATGTAGCCCAATCCCCGGTCTGTGACACTGCGCTTTGATTGCTTAACCTGTTTGAGTAATGCTGATACTTCACCGTCCTCGGGCAGCTCGATGACTAACGGGAATTCAGTGGTAAACCAGCCTAAGGTTTGACTGAGGTTGAGTGAAGCATCAAATTCTTCGCGGCCGTGAGACTCTAAATACAGCCTGATCGCTTCTTTTTGATAACACTGACCCAGCGCTGAGGTGACCGCCGCAATCAACAACTCATCAACGTCGATAGCCTGGGAATCTTGGCAATGACTGAGTATGTTTTGGGTCAGCATCGTCGGCAGCATGATGCGGCGATGCACAACTCGCCCCGGTTCCGCTTGCGGTTTGAGTGGCTCAATATGGCGCGATTGCTGCGCAATCCAACCTTGCGCTTGCCGAGTCAACTGTGGCAAATGCTGATAGAGTGCTTGCGACCATGAGTTGATCCCCGTAACTTCCGGTGTCATCTCAGCATTGACTTCGCTCACTTGCGCACGGACTAACGTTTTCAACTGCGGCAACAGAATTCGCCATGAGACGCCGTCAATCATCAGATGGTGGGCAAGGATCATCAGCCCATTGCGCCCGGCATGATCGCGAAGATTGACCAGCCGGAGCATCGCACTGCCCGGTGATAACCTTTGACTGACCTGTTCAAAAACGCCGTCTAAATCAGCGAGTTCGAGTTCGTCCACTTGGCGTGTTTCAATCCAAGACTCAACCGCTAACTTATCGATTGACTCAATCCGATAACGCGCATCTTGCTTGATCAGTCGGCAAACCGAGTGATTGGCAACCAGTTGTTTCAATCCGGCCTGAAGATGATGCAAAGTAATCTCTGATTCAATCGCAACAAAGACGCCTTGCACATAACTGGTATCTTCGGCAAAGGTTTCTTCGAACCAACGCCACATCGGCAGCGGCTGAATCTCTCCGTCCTGTTTCTGTGCCACGTGACGACGCAGGGGTTTCATCGACTCAGCCATCACGCCTAACTGACGTGCTGAGAATATGTCTCTGGGACGCAGTTCATAACCGGACTTTCTCAGACGAGTCCCCAAGCCCATCGCAGAAATACTATCGCCTCCCAAGGCAAAGAAATCATCTGCAATGCCGACTTGATCCACACCGAGCAACTCAGCCACCGCATCACACAGCATCTGCTCTTCATGATTGGTCGGAGCCACCCACGTATTGCCAGACACAATCTTCGGTTCAGGCAGTGACTTTCTGTCAATTTTGCCGTTTACATTGAGGGGAAACTGCGCCATGATCACCACCGCAGCAGGTACCATATATTCCGGTACGGCAGCGGCAATTTGGGTCAACAAGGTTTGCTCATCAAGCAGCGACCGGGCGTGATTGACCAAGGTGCAGTAAGCAATCAATCGGTGTGACCCGCCGTGAGGCTCAGCAATGACCACGGTGGTCTCAACGCCTTCTATCGCATTCATTGCGCTTTCAACATCGCCCAGTTCAATCCGGAAACCCCGAATTTTGACTTGGTCGTCGCTGCGGCCGATAAAGTCCAGCTGACCATTGTTGCGCCATTTCACCAAGTCACCGGTTCGGTACATGATTTGACCATCGTCAAACGGGTTTGCCACAAATCGCTCTGCCGTCATGCCGGCTTGGTTTAAATAGCCTTTTGCCAGCCCGGCTCCGGCCAGATACAACTCGCCGGCCACACCGACCGCCACCGGATTCAACTGCGGATCCAACACATAAGCTTTGGCGTTTAATATCGGCTGACCGATCACCGGAGTGTCGTCCGCGCCGAGTGATGCACTCACCGCATCAACGGTAAACTCGGTCGGCCCGTAGCAGTTCTCAACCAGCAAATCCGGGTAAGTTTTGAGCCTTGCCCACAGTTGCTCAGGCACGGCTTCACTGCCGATCAGCACCAGTGAAGGGACATGGTCAGCTTCCATCAGTCCGTTATCGAGCATTTGACTCAACAGCGACGGCGGCAGATCCAACGCATTGATCTGATCGTAGGCGACTTTTTCGCTCAGTTCACAGGCATCTTTACGCTGCTCATCGTCATACAGGTAAAGGGAATGTCCACACAACATCCAAAGCACTTGTTCCCAGGATGCGTCAAATGAGAACGATGTGGTATGTGCCGCCCGAACCTGCACCTCGCGCTCTTCACATTGTTGTTGCGTAGCAAGGTGCCGGATCGTCTTGGCAAAAACAGAGTGCTGGTGCGAAAGCAATAAGTTGAGCAACGCTCCGTGGGTGTTCATCACGCCTTTGGGTTTGCCGGTCGAGCCGGAGGTAAAGACGATATAGGCCACATCAGCAGGGGCAATCTCAAGGCTTACCCGTTCGGTCACCTGCTGGCTGGCAAGCTCATTCAGCGAGATGCAAGACGTGAGGTGACGCCACGACAGCGTCTCTGGCTGCCCGACAATCACGTGCTTTGGCCGGGCTTGCGTTAAAATGGTTTCGATCCGCTCCTGAGGATAGGCCAGATCAATCGGCAGGTAGACCGCCCCGGTTCGAAGCGTTGCCAGCATCGTGATGATGGTTTCAGCGCTACGCGGCAAAGCAACCCCGATGATATCGCCTTTGCCTGCGCCTAAGGCGTGCATCTGCTGCGCTCGCTTGTCGATCGTCTGATCAAGCTGGGCGAATGTCCAGCGCTGCCCGGCAAAGCTTAAAGCGACCGCGTCAGGCTTTTGTTTGACCTGATGTGCAAATACGGTGAGCACGCTCCCCTGTTGCTGCCAGTCTTCAAGTACGGTTCCGGTTGACCACTGCATTATCTGCTGTTGTTCACTGGCTGGTATGATATCCAGTGCGTGGAGCGGTATATCGGGGTTGCGGGCAATCTGCCCGACTATATGAGCAAAACGCTGAGCATGCAGAGCCAGTGACTGTTGGGAGTACTTCGCGGCATTGGCTGTCAGTGTGAGGTGCAGTTGGTCATCCCTGAGCTGCGGAGAGAATTCAATGTCGTCAATCGGGCCCGCTGAAAGAATGTGAGTATGGCCGGTCGTTCCTGCCAGATTAATTTCTTCTTCAAAGGGTTTGTAGTTCAGCATTGGCCCGTACAGGGATTGCCCGACTCGGCCAGAGTCACGCTGGATTTGTTCCGCATCGTACATTTGATGGCGGCGGGTTTGACGGATGACCTTGTTCATCGACTTGGCGACATCAGAGATAGTCATCGTGGGCTCGACTTCCAGCGTCAGCGGCAGCACATTGACCACGGCGCCGGTCGAACTCGCTGCCGAACTCCCCATGCGGCGCATAAACGGAAAGCCGACACACAAGTGCCGCTCGCCTGATATTAAATGGAGGTAGGCAAATACCAATGCCATGGCAAGCTCTGAAGGGAGTACTTTATTTCCTTCCCGGTGAAGCCATGCTCCGCCCGTCAGATCAATACTGAATTTCTCGACACCGGTGGCCGGGGTTTGGCGTCCGCCGGTGACTAATGAAATTATCTCAGGCAGTTGACTCGCAGTTTGCTGCCAGTAACTGCGAGCTTTGTGAAACCCTTCAGACTGATAAAATTGTTGATGCTCGACAATCACGTCTTTGAACGGGGTAAACGGAGCCGGTGCTGCTGTCCCCGACATCAGCCGGTTGTATTCACTGACGATATACTGCGTGATCGCGTTAAAACTAAAGCCATCCACATCAATATGATGATAGCGCTGGTACCACAACCACTTCGGATCGCCTTGCTCACTGACATCGATCAGACAATGTCGGTATCTCGGTCGGTCGCCTTGGAGATCAATCGGTGTCGCGAGATCGGCTTTCATCCACGCCAGCGCAGCATCATAAACAAATGCCGACTGGGAAAAATCCATGACTTCCAAAACATCTTGCTCTGGTCTGCGCCCGTGGCTGCCCTGTTTGACGGTTCCGTCTGTTTCTACATATTGCTGATGCAGCGAGTCAGCAGCTGCCACACCACGATTGACGGCCTGAGTGAAGCATTCTAAATCGATCGTTCCGTCAATCTCAGTGTAGTGAGCTACATTAAATTCTTCAGGTCTGGGCATCACTTGCTGCCCAAACCAAATCCCCTGCTGCGTACCAGTCAGAGCATACAGTTCTTCTGGCACTTGGTGGTCTTTCATTCATCCATTCCTTAAAAAATAATCACGTGTCTTTTCTGGTTCTTTTTATCGTCTTGAGGTGCCGGCTATACCCGAATGTCTTGCCAATGGGCTTCGATGTATGCGATGCAGCTCTGTTTATCACTGGGCCCGAACGTATTTTTCCAACCGGAAGGCGCCTGTTTAAACTCAGGCCACAGGCTGTACTGACCGCGATGATTCATCAGGACGAGGAACTGATTTTCAGGATCATCAAAAGGGTTAACGTATTGTTCTGACATATCTGACTCCGCTTAGGTTTAATAAAGACTCACAATGATGAATAAAGGCTCACAATGAAAAAATGTAAGAGAGGCCATCGATGATGCCTCCACGCCAGCACAGGCGTTCGTGGCCCCCCTCAAAGACTCGGTATTGAATATGATGCTGTTGAGAAGCGAGTTGGCGGTACATATCCTGACTGAGGTCAATCATGATATCTTCGCCACTGCCGACTTCCATGAAGATGTTTAAACAGGAGCGACGCCCCAACCCGTCATGCACCTGCCGGCTCATTTCACTCAACAAATGAGGTGATTCAGGGGCAACGTAGTCACCGGGAGGTTTGACGATTGAAAAATCCGGCCACCAAAATGAACCGGACTGACACACCACCGAGCCAAACCGCTCAGGCCAGTTGAGTGCGGCGAACATGGCTGCTAACCCGCCTAAACTCTGCCCGACCACGACGGTCTGCTGCGGCTCGTTGCTGAGCGAGAAATAGCCGGCAACCTCAGGAAACAGCTCTTGCATGATTGCCTGCCAAAACGTCGCGTTACAGCTCAGATCATCATGACGCTGACGTCCGTCAACTTCATCAATCAGCACATAGACGGCTGGCGGTAATACGCCCTCTTGGGTGGCACACGACAATGCATCGTAAATCGGCAGCGACTCTGACCAAAACCGGCCATCAAGCAGCAAAACCACCGGTAATGCCGGTTGTTCCGAGGAGAATTGCTGTTCAGCAGCAACGAGTTGTTCAGATAAAACTTGCCGCTCAGAGGAAGCGGTGGAATAAAGCCAGACCCTGCGGCTGCCATCCAATATTTCACTCTGCCAATCGATGACGTAAGTCGCCTTGGCTGTACTTTGCCCGCCAAGCTTATCGAACGGTTGCCACTGGGTTTGCGGTGGTGCATCCGGCATATGCAGCGGCGTTCTGGTGCTCCCCCAAACGCAATGCGTGAGCCCGTTCGGGTTCAGTTGATCACGACAACTGAGCGGAAATATCTGCTGTAGCCATTGGCGGTGCCGTTTTCTTTTCTCGTTGTAGTTCCCCACATAATTGGGCTGAACCAGTGCTGAAGTCACGGGAATAAACGCGTATCCACCGCGCCAAGTCAGCTTAATTGAAACGACATAGAACCACACATCCGTATTGGCTATCCGGGTAAGCTTAGCCATATCGAAGCTGTGATGATCAGTTACCCCGTTAATGTCAATGTACACTTCTTGGATATCTGCCGCTCCGACGTGTGACGGCGACCCACGCCAAAGAAAGACTACATCAGCATATTCACCGGTTACGGCAGCCACAATGGGCGTGCCTTCCGAGCAAATGATTTGCCACCATCTTTCATCCCCGATATTGCAACCTTCTCTGGTGAGAAAATCACAAACGCTAGTAATACTTTGTTTATCTTGTCCTTGGATATTTTCAAAAACCATAACTGTTCCGATTCATCAGCCACTCAATCATTCACAGAAAAGTTGACACAAGTAGCACAAATTTATCTTAATCATTATTGTAAATAATAATAATTATCATTACCATAATCACCCGCAACAACTTTGCATAAAATCTGTTGCAACATCAAATATTTTTCAAATTTTTAAAGGATTTCTTAAATCATGAAGCCCATGGATTTAAACAGTGGTAATTCTAGTCGTCATGTGAGGAACATACTTTCCACCATGATCAGTCTGAGCTGCTTGGGAGTAGGCACGAGTGCTTATGCTGAAAAAACCCAGCAACAGAGCAATGTACAAAACCCGGAAACGATTGTTGTACATGGCGAAAAACTGGGGGGAACGCTGGCTGAGAACACCAGTTCGGTCACCGTTTTCACCGAAGATGCAGATAACGGTGAAAACCAAAACTACTATGATTTACTGGATCGCGTTCCTAACGTACTGAACGCCCCATCAGGGATGCCGCACATTCGTGGTGTCGATGGCCGGGGCGGTGCCGGAGACGGATTCATTTCATACATGACAGGAGCGACTCCGCGCGTCAATACCACGGTTGATGGCGTATCTGAATCATGGACAGGAGAAGCTTTCGGTAAAGCAGGCTTATGGGACACGGAACAAGTCGAAGTTTATAAAGGACCTCAATCCACCAACCAGGGACGCAACAGTATCGGTGGCGCGGTTGTGATCAAAACCAAAGATCCAACGTTTTACACGGAAAGTAAAATTCGTGCAGGTTACGAAAACGAAGATGATAAATACCATTTAGCCGGCGTTGTTTCAGCACCGATCGTTGCAGATAAACTCGCATTCCGTCTTGCTGCTGAAGGCACTAAAGGCAACACACCGATTGACTATTCGTTACCGAATAATGACCAGTATCCTTGGGACCCTTCTGAAATTGAATCTCATAATATCCGGGGTAAATTACTGTTTAAACCGTATGGCTCAGACAAACTCACGGCCAAACTGACGGTTGCCAGTCGTAATGAAAAAGGTCAGTACACCAACCTGGTTTCTGAAGAAGGTAAGTATGAATACACCGATTCAAACGGTACACGTCGTCAGGAAACGAAGAGTTGGAACGTGAACCTTGACGTGGCTTACCTGATTAATGACGAACTGAAGGCGGATGTACTGCTTGCAAGACGTGACTACTCGACGACATTTATCGCTTATCCAGACAGTAGTTGGTGGGGGGATGTCGACGAGGAGAACTATACAGCAGAAGCGAAGCTGTCTTACAACTCTCTGGACGAAAAATACAATGCCATTGTCGGTCTCAGCAGTTACAGCAAAGATCAGGATACGCAGACAGACTCACTCAAGCGTGTCGATGAAAATCAAACTTATGCGATTTACTTTGATTCCAAAATCAAACTGACCCCGAAATGGGGACTGCTCCTTGGCGCACGTTACGAGCGGGATGATCTCAATCGCGATTTTGATCATGAAAAGTACCCGATTGACTTTAAAGCAGATGATGATAACAACATTCTGCTGCCTAAAATTGGCGTCACTTATGAAGTTTCCGACGATTCAACGCTTGGACTGACCGTACGCAAAGGCTACAACGCCGGAGGAATTGGTTATAACGAGTACAAGCAAGAATTATTTGTCTTTCAACAAGAAGAGGTATGGACTTATGAGCTGAGCTCACGTTCAACCTTCCTCGATAAAAAACTGGGGGTCAACGCCAATCTCTTCTACAACGACTATGATAACTACCATACGGTTGTTTATGGTGACAGCGGCAGCAGCCTGGACAACTATGTTGCCAATATCCCGAAAGGCAGAACCTATGGAACTGAAATTGAAACCACCTACTGGTTCGACTCCGGCTTAGATATTTTTGCGTTTGTGGGGTTATTGAAAACCGAGGTTACACAAGGCCCGAGCGGTACCACGGAAGACCTCAGTGGCAAAGAGTTTAGCTATGCGCCGGATCTCTCTGCCGGATTCGGGTTTACGCAGCACTTAAATTCAGGCTTGTTCTTCGGTGCCCGGGTCAACTATGTTTCCGACTATTATACGGACTTAGCCAATACCGAAAGCAATGCTGCCGGTGACTACACCGTTCTGAACCTGAATGCAGGTTACGCCGCAAATAGCTTCACGATTCGCGCTTATGTGAAGAATGCGACTGGCGAAGACTATGTTTTACGACATAAGAACGATCTGGTTGAAATCGGTGCCCCACGTACATTTGGTATCATTGCTGACTACCAGTTCTGAACGGCCTAGATTTTAATCACCCTAAAAGTAAACCTAGCGAAAAGCGCTAGGTTTACTCTATTGCATTTATCGGTTTAACGGCAGATGTTGACGCATTGTACACGACTTACTTTCTTTCAGGCGCGACGTGCTCTCGGCATCAAATATATGTGCTAATTCCGGGTCAAATGTCAGGTGCACGGTATCTCCCGTTTTGACGAACAAGCGACCAGCATGCTGGAGATGAATTTTACGACCGAGACAATCAAGGTGGATTAATGTCATATCTCCGGTCATTTCTACCACACGCACTTGTGCTTCAACTCCCTCTCCTTTTTCTGACATTCGGATATCGGCAGGTCTGATACCTAACAGAACCGATTGTCCATCATTCTCATCATCCAGCATCCAACGATTTGAAACCGGCCATTTATTTGCGCCGTTACAAATCGTCCATTGTTCCCCTTCACGATGAAGCGTACCAGCAATAAGGTTCATTGAAGGCGAGCCGATAAATTGTGCGACAAATGTATTGACTGGA
>NZ_JCARSY010000041.1:0-29437 GCF_059641415.1 Vibrio rubrogenes | reverse complement strand
TCGTCACTGACAGCGAGTGAACTGAAGGCGCGTTTGGCGTCGCATTTACCGGATTACATGGTACCGGCGGCTTATGTTGCGCTGTCTGAGATGCCACTGACGGCGAACGGTAAGGTTGACCGCCGGGCATTGCCCGAGCCGGATGAGACGGCTTTTGTCGTGCGGCAATACGAAGCGCCGAAAAATGCTATGGAGACGACACTGGCTGAAATTTGGAGTCAGTTACTCAATGTAGAACGAGTGGGGCGTCAGGATGACTTCTTTGAATTAGGGGGACACTCACTGCTGGCGGTTCGGCTGATTTCAGAGATCCAGCACCGTCTTCGGATTGAGGTGACGATTACCGAACTTTTTGAGCACTCAGTGCTCTCTGCGTTAGCCATGAAGCTGGCTTATATCAAACTTTCTGCTTTTGCATCACAGGATATTGAAAATGTGGCGCAGCGTTTAGCCAAAGGGAAGAAATAATCATGACTGATACACGCTTTTCTATTGATGAATTGTCACCCGAAGAAATGATGGCAATTCTGGAACAACTTGAACAAGACGGGGCGTCACAGCCCCGGCTTCCCGGGCAAGACATCATCGTGGCTGCCGATGAAAATCAACGAGAATTCCCACTGTCGCTGGCTCAGCAACGGTTATGGGTCATGTCACAAATGGATGCTGCGACCACGGCTGCCTACGTGATTGCCGCTGGGATGCGCATTCAAGGGCCATTAAATATGGCGGCCTTAACACAGGCTTTGGATCAGTTGGTGGTTCGCCATGCTGCCTTGCGAACCCACATTGAGCTCCGTGACGGGCAGCCGATGCAAATCATCGGTGCAGCGGATAGCGGTTTTCCGCTGGAGATTTGTCATCCGGTTGCGGGGGAGACTCGCTCCGCTTATGAAGATCCCCAATTTGATCTTACCCAAGGCCCCTTGGTACAAGGGCGGTTAATTCGTCAAACGGACACCGATCACACCCTGTATATCGCCATGCACCACATTGTTGCTGATGGTTGGTCGATGGGGATTCTGACTGAAGAGTTAAGTGTGTTATACCGCGCGTATGCACAAAACAGTGCCGATCCACTGCCGCAACCCATCATTCAGTTCGGTGATTATGCTCAGTGGCAACAAGACCACATTCAAGGCGAGGTACTTGAGCAACAGCAGCAGTATTGGGTATCCCATCTGCAAGGTGCGCCTGAACTGCTGGGGTTGCCGACGGATCGCCCTCGTCCTGAGCAGCGCGACTATCTCGGTGACAATGTCAGTGTGACGCTGGATGCCGAACTGACCGCAGGACTGAGAGCGTTAAGTCAACGTTATGGATGTACCTTGTATATGACGTTATTTGCCAGTTGGGCGGCACTGATGGGGCGTCTGGCCGGACAGGATGATGTGGTGATCGGCACACCGGTAGCCGGACGGACCCGCAAAGAAGTCGGCAATCTGATCGGTATGTTCGTTAATACACAGGCGTTGCGGGTTGATTTATCACAACCGCTGAATACCGAAGCGTTGCTGGCTCAGGTTAAAGCCACTTCACTGGCAGCACAGTCCAATCAGGATATTCCGTTTGAACAAGTGGTTGAGGCGATCGCACCTCAGCGTAGTCTCTCTTATTCTCCGGTCTTTCAAGTCCTGTTTACCTTGCAGAATCAGCCTCGTGTTGAAGCTGAACTGGGCGAGATGCGGTTGTCTCATGTCGAGGTTCCCGATCAATCGGCCAAAGTGGACTTGGCTCTGATCATGACCGAATGTGATGACCATTTATCCGGCACCCTGAACTATGCGACCGCACTGTTTGATCCCGCCACGATCGAACGCTATTTCGGCTACTGGAAATGTCTGTTGCAAGGCATGATCGCCGAGCGTGATGCTGATATCCGGACGTTACCGATTTTGCCGCAATCCGAGCGGGATTACCTGATCAAAACGTTGAATCAGACCGCGCTGGATTTTCCTGATGATGTCTGTATTCATCAACTGTTTGAATCATTTGTCGAGGAGACACCGGACGTAACTGCGCTGGTCACTGATTGTGAATCGCTGACCTATGGTGAGCTCAATTCGCAGGCCAATCAACTGGCGCACTGGCTGGCTGAACACGGCGTTCGTCCCGACAGTCACGTTGCGATTTCTTTACCCCGTAGTGCCGATTTGCTGATTGCAATGTTAGCGACGATGAAAGCCGGTGGGGTGTATGTACCGATGGATCCCAATTATCCTGACGGGCGTCTGATTCATATGCTGACCGACAGCGCGCCACAGGTGTTGATCACACATGCAGACGTTCTACCGCGTCTCGGGGAAATCGCACCGGACTGCACCGTTGTGGATATGGGTGCTCATCGTCATCTCTGGGCTGATTATGAGACAACCAATCTGAATGCCGCAGCCCTCGGCCTGACGGCGCAGCATCTGGCCTATATCATCTATACCTCCGGTTCGACCGGCAAACCGAAAGGCGTGATGATCGCTCACCAAGGACTGTGTAATGTGTCATACGCGCAGCGTAACATGCTGGCCGTGGGCAAAGAGAGTCGGGTTTTACAGTTTGCTTCGATCAGCTTTGATGCGAGCATGTTTGAGATAGTATTGGGGATCTGCACCGGTGCGGAACTACATTTTGCCGGGCCGGGTCAGCCGCTCGGAGAAGAGTTACTGACGATTCTCAAATCCCGCCGTATTACTCATGCACCGC
Organism: Vibrio rubrogenes; assembly: GCF_059641415.1. Lineage (NCBI taxonomy): Bacteria > Pseudomonadati > Pseudomonadota > Gammaproteobacteria > Vibrionales > Vibrionaceae > Vibrio > Vibrio rubrogenes. The sequence goes on along the minus strand of NZ_JCARSY010000041.1, from coordinate 26,740 downwards.
TTCCTCCGGCCGCGCTGGCGAGCTTGCGTACCGACGTGCCGTTACCGGATTTGAAGATGCTGTTAACCGCGGGAGAAGCGGTCACCCGCAGTGTGATTGAACCTTGGCTGATCGAAGGCCGCATGGTGTATAACGGGTATGGACCGACCGAAACCACCATTTGGGGAACGACATGTGCGTTACATCAGGGATTTGACGGTCAGCCACCGATTGGTGTGCCGAGACCCAACGGCACCATTTATATTCTCGATGCCCGTGGTGAGCCGGTGCCCCAAGGGGTGACCGGTGAAATCTACATCGGCGGTATCGGTATTGCCCGCGGTTATCTCAATCGTCCTGATCTGACGGAAGAGCGTTTCTTGCCTGATCCATTTTCACCACAAGCGGATGCACGGATGTATCGTACCGGTGATTTGGGCTGTTGGAAGCAAGACGGTCTGATCCACTATCAGGGACGCTGCGATAATCAGGTAAAAATTCGTGGTTATCGTATCGAGCTGGGTGAAATTGAAACGGCACTGCGTCGCTGCGCAGGGATTCAGGATGCAGTGGTGACCGCGCAAAAAGATCAGCGCGGCAATCAACGTTTGGTCGGCTATTACACGCAGACTGCTGGCGTGACCGTTGACCTGACTGCGCTGAAATCGCGGTTGCATGAGACATTACCGGATTACATGATTCCATCGGCTTATATGTTACTGGAACAATTACCGCTGACACCAAACGGCAAAGTCGATCATAAAGCTTTGCCTCCGGCCGATGAAACTGCATTTGCTCACCGGGTTTATGAAGCGCCACAAACCGAAGTTGAACAGTTACTCGCAGCCATCTGGCGTGACTTATTGGGGATTGAGAAAATCGGTCGTCAGGATCACTTCTTTGAACTGGGCGGCCATTCCCTGTTGTCGGTTCAACTGATTGAGCAGCTGCGTCAACGCGGCTATCACCTGAGTGTCAAAGCGTTATTCAATCACCCGACACTGGCTGCACTGGCAAACGCGCTGACAGAAAACGCTGCACCACAGGCTGCGAGCGTACCGAGTAATCGGATTCCTGACGCGTGTACACAGATTCTGCCGGAGATGTTACCGCTCACTGAACTGACAACCGCAGAGATTGAGGTGATTACCGCCAGTGTTGCGGGCGGGGCGGCCAATATTCAGGATATCTATCCGCTGGCACCGTTACAGGAAGGGATTTTGTATCACCATATCCTGCAGAAGGAGAGTGATCCATACATTACGCCCGTGATCCTGACCTTTGATCAGAAGTCCCGGATGGAAAGCTTTTTGACCGCATTACAGGCTGTGATTCAGCGTCACGACATTTTACGGACCGGTATCGTCTGGGATGGACTGCGTGAAGCGCATCAGGTGGTTTGGCGCAATGCGCCGCTTGCCGTTCATGAACTTCAGGCCGAGCAATTATTGAAGACTTCATTGCTGAATGACGGACAGGGTAAAGACGCTGAATCGTCGCACGGCATCGTTCAGCAACTACAGGCTCATTTTGCCCCTTCCCGGGTGCAGATGGATGTCTCTCAGGCTCCGATGTTAGCGGTTCATTATGTTGCCGATCCGGCGCAGAAACGGTGGGTGATGTGTTTACTTCAGCACCATTTGTGTATGGATCATACCACGCTGGAATTAGTGATTGAGGAAGTTCAGGCTCATTTGTTGGGGCAGGAACATACTCTGCCACAACCCATCCCGTTTCGTAATTTTGTCGCTCAGGCGCGGACCGAACTGAGTCAGCAAACCTATATCGATTATTTCCGTGAGCAGTTAGCCGACATCGAGGTGCCTTGCGCACCGTTTGATTTGTCAGAAACACAGAGTCACGGTCATGAGATTGAATCGTTACGCCATCCGGTTGATGACCGGCTGGCACAGCAGATCCGCTCTCAAGCACGGCGCTATGGCGTCAGTGCCGCAAGCCTGTTCCATCTGGCTTGGGGACTGGTGATTCGAGCGACCACAGGAAGAGATGATGTGGTTTTCGGTACGGTACTGTTCGGCCGGATGGCCGGTGGTGACGGGGCGGATCGCGCGTTAGGGATGTTCCTCAATACCTTACCGCTGCGTCTGTCCTTCGGGCAGATGCAGACCGGAGAAGCGGTGCAGAATACCCATCATCGGTTGGCTGAGTTACTCAACTATGAACATGCACCGCTGTCACAGGTACAGAAATGTAGTGGTGTCAGTGCCCCGGCACCATTATTTACGTCACTGTTAAACTACCGTTATCAAGGCGGCAGTGCCCAAACGGATATCGATACGCAACAGTCAGTCTCGGCTTGGCAAGGAATTGAGATGCTGGCCAATGAAGAGCGGACCAACTATCCGGTCGGATTGTCGGTCGATGATCTCGAAGGGCTGGGGTTCAGTCTGGATTTCAAAGTCGATGCACGTATTGGTGCACAGCGGATGGCGGTGATGGTGGAACAAACGCTGACGGCATTGATGACGGCTTTGACCGATGAGCCGACATGTCCGGTTGGTCAGTTAGCCGTGTTGCCATGCGCTGAACGGGATCTGGTGCTCAACCGGTTTAACCAGACGGCAACGCCATTCCCCGATGAGTCATGCCTGCATACTTTGATTGAGGGGCAGGTGGCCCGCAACCCTGACGCAACCGCAGTGGTGTTTGAAGAGCAGTCGCTCAGTTACGCCGAGCTGAATGCCCGGGCCAACCAACTGGCCCACTGGCTGATTGCGCAAGGCGTACGCCCCGACAGCCGGGTCGCGGTCTGTCTGGAACGAAGCTGTGAGCTGGTGGTCTCCCTGCTGGCGATTCTCAAAGCGGGCGGTGCCTATGTGCCGCTTGACCCGGGTTATCCGACCGAGCGGCTGACCTATATGTTATCCGACAGTGCGCCGGTGGCCTTGCTGACCACAGGCTCCTTGCTCGACGTGTTGGGCGAGATTCCCGAGAGCACCCGTCTGGTGGACTTAGCATCGGCGGTTCAGCCATGGCTTGATAGCCCGCAGACTAACCCGGAAGTAGCGGCGCTGACCAATCGTCATCTGGCGTACATTATTTACACTTCGGGCTCGACCGGATTACCGAAAGGGGTAATGAACGAGCACCGTGGCGTGGTCAACCGTCTGTACTGGATGCAACAGGACTACGGCTTTGGCGTTGATGACGTGGTATTGCAGAAAACGCCGTTCAGTTTTGATGTCTCGGTGTGGGAGTTCTTCTGCCCGCTGTGGTCGGGTGCGACGCTACTGATGGCCAAGCCGGAAGGGCACAAAGACCCGGACTACTTAAAATCCCTTATCACTAATCAAGGGGTGACCATCGTGCACTTTGTGCCGCCGATGTTGCAGAGCTTCCTTGAGGTGGTGAGCCCTGAAGATTGCCCATCATTACGGCTGGTGTTCTGTAGTGGTGAAGCGCTCCCGGCGGAAGCGATTCGTAAGAGCTATGCCCGTTTGCCACAGATTGAATTACATAACCTGTATGGCCCGACAGAAGCGGCGGTGGATGTCACCGCGTGGCACTGTCCGCAGCAACTGGAAGGTGACCGGGTGTCGATCGGTCATCCGGTGGCGAATACTCAGATGTATGTGCTCGATGGTGACGGTCGTCCGGCTCCGGTGGGGGTTGAAGGGGAGTTATACATTGGTGGGGTACAGGTGGCGCGCGGCTATCTGAACCGGGATGAGCTGACCGCAGAGCGCTTTGTTGCCAATCCATACAACGAAGCTTACCCGGTGATGTACCGTACCGGCGATGTCGGTTGCTGGTTAGCGGACGGGACGATTGAGTATCGGGGCCGCAATGACGACCAGGTGAAAATCCGTGGTTTCCGCATCGAGCTGGGTGAAATCAGCTCGGCGTTACAAGGGTGTGGCGGGGTGCAGGATGCGGTGGTGATTGCGCGTGCCTTTGGCGAGAGCGGAGACAAACAGTTAGTCGGTTACTACACCGCGGTGAATCAAGACGCGGTGCCGGATGTGGTAACACTGAAAGCTGAACTGTCTGAGCGTTTACCGGCGCATATGGTGCCGGCGGTATATGTGGTGATTGATGCGATGCCATTGACACCGAACGGCAAAGTGAACCGCAAAGCGCTGCCTGAGCCGGATATCAGCTCGGTGGTGCGGCATGAGTACCAAGCACCGGTCGGGGATGCCGAGGAAAAACTGGCAGCAATTTGGTCTGAGCTATTGGGCGTTGAGCAGGTCGGCCGGGCCGACAACTTCTTCGAGCTGGGTGGTCACTCTTTGCTGGCGGTGCGGATGGTCAGTGAAGCACAGCGGCAAGGGATGACACTGGATTTGGCGAGATTGATGACCACGCCCGTCCTCCATGAACTGGCAGCAACGGTGCAGTCTCAGGATGCGGTTACGCAAAACACGGACAATCCGGCGCAGCACGATCAAGTCATTCCGTTCCGTACCACGGGGAAACAGTTACCCCTGTTTATCGTCCCCGAATTCAGCGGAGAATTGTTATACGGGCCAGCGTTGACGGCGAACATCGACCCGGATGTTCCCGTTTATGGATTATCAGCACCGGATCGGATGCAGACCTCGCTGAAAACCTATCAGCGCATGGCAGAACGTTATGTCAGTATGATTCGCCGGACACAACCCCAAGGACCTTACCGCCTGTTCGGCTGGTCTTCCGGTGGGGTGTTGGCTTATGAAGTTGCCGCGCAGTTACTGGGTCAGGATCAGCGTGTTGAGTTTATGGGGATGCTGGATAGCTGGGTGCCGGGTGTCATCAAACAGCCTGTACAGACCGATGATGAGATGATCACGGCGCTGAGCCACAATATGGTTGAGTATCTCGCCGGACAGATGCACGGTGCTCCGGTTAAACTGCCGAAGAAAGACCACTGGCAGGACTACTACCAGATGGGATGTGCTGAAGGATATTTACCTCAGGCGTGGACGGAAACGTATTTCCATCAGATGTTGATCCATCAGAAAGACTTTCTCCGCGCGGAGTATCAGCCATTGCCTTTACCGGTTCATATCGATTTGATTGCGACACAACAATCGCTGGAGATTGAACCTTTACTGGGGTGGTCTCAAATTCTGCCGGCTGAGAATATCCACTGTGTCACCGTGCCCGGAACCCATTATGAGTTGATGAGTGCCCCTTATCTCTCAGATGTCGGAGCCGCAATTTCACAAGTTATTGCCCGTCGGACTGCGTTTTGGCGGCAGAACCCGGTGCATCGGGCAGCGGATGAAACACCTGTGATGAAATTGCAGAACGGGGTCCGGGGAAAACCGCTTGTCGTGTGTATTCCCGGTGCCGGAGATAATGTTTTCTCATTTGTTGATTTTGTTCAGACTATGCCATCCGACTGGACGGTGCTGGCGATTCAACCGCGAGGATTATGGGGTGGCGGCATCCCTCACAGTAGTGTTGAGGCTGCGGCATCCTTCTATCTCGATGCGTTGCAAGAGATGCTGGGCGCACATGAGATTCATATTGTCGGTCACTCATTTGGTGGATGGGTCGCTTTATCTCTCGTCACCCAAATGGAGGCGCAGGGCATTGCGGTGAAATCACTGACAATCGCAGATTCCCGGGTGCCGCTGCTCTCATATCATCAGGAATATAGTGATCTTCAGGCTTTGGTACGTCTGATCGAGTTATTTGAAATGCGAGGTTGTTCACTCGGATTAACACCAACCGATCTGGCACCGCTCTCGTATCATGAGCGTCTTTCAGTGACGTTAAGTCGTTTGATTGACTGTGGACAACTGCCGAAAAGTACCCGAAACAGTGATTTTGCAGCGATTTATCGTTCCTTCGCAACACACATTCGTATTTGGTTCACACCGGATGTATTACCGAAAACACCCACCACGCTGGTGATTGCGCAAGGTTCGTCACCCGAACGTTTTGTCGGTTGGAAGACACTGATGCCTGAAGTCAGCGTGCGACAGAGTTTGGGGAATCATATGACATTATTAAAGCAACCCGACGTTCAGTTACTGACTGAGACGATACAGGGTAAGACTGCTATTTAACTGAAGATGTTGTGGCCGCTGTATTCGATAGCGCAACCACATTCAAAAAGATGAGGAATTGAGATGTTTAAATCCATTTTAAGTCGTTTTAAATGGCAGATTTTCGCAGCAACCGTCCTGAGTGTGGTCGGGGCGTTAGCGGGGATTATGATGCTGAGGATCATCACCGCTCAGGTCAGCCTGATTGGTGCCGGAAAATCTCCCGGCCCCCACGCGTTTCTGATTTTTGTCGGTGTGGTGGCAACGGTGTTGTTGTTTAGTCTCGCATCCCGTTATCTGTTGGCAAAATTGAGTGCCCGGGTGGTGTATGAGTTTCGTGATTCTCTGGCGAAGCGGCTGCTCTCAACATCGTATGCGATGCTGGAACAGATCGGCGGGCACCGCGTGATGGCTGCGATGAAAACCGATGCGGCGAAGTTATCCGACGGACTGCTGTTACTACCGGGGTTTATCTACAGTTTAGTCACGGTGCTGCTGTGTCTCGGCTACATGGTGTATACCTCATGGGAACTGTTCTCGGTGGTCTTCGTATTGATCGCATTGATCGTAGTGATTGCGAGGTTTTTCCTGAAACGCGGCTTTCACCATTACATGCTGCTGCGCGAGTATGAAGATGACATGTTCAGTGGTCTGAAAACTTTGGTGGACGGAATTAAAGAGCTGAGTATCAATGCCAACCGCCGTCGTTTTACTTACAATCAGATTCTGGAACCGAACTTTAAAGCGATTCGCGAGCGGAGCGTCAAAGTGTCGGTGATCTTTACCATGATGGGCAGTATGGCTTCGACGCTGGTTTTCTTCGTAATTGGGATCATCGTTTTCGGCAGTCGGATTTATTTCCCCAACGTGCCATTGGAAGTGATCGTCACGTTTGTATTAACCATTCTGTATATGGTCAATCCATTGCAGGGCGTGATTGATTCCATGAGTCGCTTCAGTGACTGTTCAAGCTCTTACCGGAATATCGAGAGCCTTGAACTGGCGGAGTTGGATGATTTTCATCGTACCACCGACGGGGAGAAAAAACCGCAGGCGGAACATGAGTCATGGCAGCGACTGACCGTCCGGGATCTGATGTTTCAGTATCAATCGGAAGACGATGAATATTCGTTCCATGTCGGCCCCGTCAATGCTGAATTTCATCGCGGTGAGGCAATTTTCCTAACCGGGGGTAACGGCAGTGGGAAATCCACTTTCGCCAAACTACTGGTCGGATTGTATCGCCCGAATCAGGGTACGATTCAGCTCGACGATAAATTGGTGTCGGAAGCGATTGATACCCATGAATATCAACAGATGTTCTCGACGATCTTCTCGGATTTCCATTTATTTGAGCACGTGCTGAACGGTGAGGGTGAACCGGAAAGTGATGAAGTGATTCAAAAATATCTGGCGGATCTGGAGCTGACCAGCAAAGTGACATCCAAAGACGGTAAGTTGTCTTCGGTGGCGATGTCTCAGGGACAGAAAAAGCGCCTCGCGTTATTGATGTCATATATCGAGGATACGCCAATTTGCCTGTATGACGAATGGGCTGCGGATCAAGACCCGCGTTTCCGTGAGATCTTCTATACCCGGATCATCCCCGAACTGAAACGCCAGAACAAACTGGTGTTGGTGATCAGTCATGATGATCGTTATTTCCACCTCGCTGATCAGCTGATTAAGTTTGAAAGCGGTAACATTGTCGAGAATATTGTGGCGAATAAACCTCAAGTTGAATCCGTGGCAGCCGCAGAGGAAAACGAACTGATGACGATATCGGTTTAACATCAGGCAGATATTGGACTTGAACGAATCAGGGCGGTAGTTATATGACTACCGCCCTGATTTTTTGGTCAATGGAAATTGGATAAACAGCATTTCGTAGTGTCTCTGATGCTGATCGCGAAACCTCGAAAAATGTCTGAGCGGTCAAGATTAAGTGGTTATATATGCATCAAATGTTACTGATAGGTATTGAATTTGTAATTGTTTCACATTAGTATTTTTCGGCTTACGCAATCGTTTGCATTTTTAATCACAAAAATAATAATTTTTATAGATAAATAAATCAATTAAAGGCTGGGGAATGGTGATGTCAATTCACGAAAGCTCACTCACAGGTGAGGAACATAGCGAGTTTTTGAATCGCTACTTTAAACCATCAGTAATTCAGTTTGTGGGGCGCTCTTTGCTGTCAACACTGACGACTTTGGTTCTATCTGTCTGGGCTGTCATTGACTGGCATGAGAATCAGATAACGACGTGGATCTTTGCGGCAGTGGCCGTGGTTCTGTTCGCGGTGAATCTTCGGTTTCAGGAAAATTTAGTCCATAGCGGCAGCCATTACTGCGCGAGTCATAATCCGGTCACTAATGACCTGTTGGTGAATATTTTCGCGGGTTTACAAGTCGCTCAGCAGGTGAAAGCCTACCGGTTGAGTCATTCGATGCATCATGCTTATTTCGGTTCAGACAATGATCCGTGTAAAGCACGTTATGAAAATCAGCACCGGCCATTGCGCAATATGCTGGCAATGACAGTCAGTTTTTATCAACAGATCAACGCCAATAAAATCGCAGTGCTTATGACTGTTCTCTATTATGCAGGACTTTATGCACTGGTTGCACAAACGGCTTCCGTTGAGGTTGCAACAAGGTTGGTGATGTTGGTTCTCGCTGCCTTCTTTTTGGTATTACCCGTGATCCGTTACATTGCTGAAATGGCGGAGCACGATTATACCTTGTCTGATTCTGAATTCGGTTCTACGTTCAATAACTTATCTGTAGTTGACCGGTGGTTGTTTCACCCGGCTGCGGATGGTTATCATCTGTTGCACCATCTTTATCCCGCCATCCCGTTTTGGCAGCACAAAAAAGCCCACAGATTCTTAATGGAGCGAGATGAGCAGTATGTCAACGGGCACCACAAAACATCGACAGTTGAAAAGTTTAAGTTATTCATCGGAGAAAAAGGATAATGGACGCATTTGTTGCAGGAATTACTTTAGGCTTTAGCCTGATTTTAGCGATTGGTTCACAGAATGCTTTTGTACTGAAGCAAGGTTTAAAGCAGCAATATGTTTTCTCTATCTGTGCGGTTTGTGCCTTATCAGATGCGATTCTTATCACCATCGGTGTCTATGGGATGACGACAATCGTGTCGTTTCTCCCGCAGTTTTCTTTGTTTGCTAAATATTTTGGGATTACTTTTCTGCTGTTTTATGGCATCCAAAACCTGCGCTCAGCCATTTGGCATAACGGGTCATCTATGACGGGTGAGGGCGCGGATAGTTTGCCATTCACCAAAGTAATTCTGACCTGTTTAGCGTTTACATGGCTTAATCCACATGTTTATCTCGATACGGTTCTTTTGATTGGGTCTATATCGACAAACTATGCTGAGCAACAATTCTTCTTTACTGTGGGAGCTGTGCTCGCTTCATTCATTTTCTTCTTTATGCTGGGTTTCGGTGCAAGGTTGCTGACGCCGATATTTTCCAAACCCATGTATTGGCGTGTGCTCGACGGCATTATTGGTATCTTTATGCTGTCTATCGCCTATAAACTGATGTTAATGGATATATAACGATGTTCGGACTGTTCAAAAAAATACAGGTTGATATCGATGGCACAACCTATCCGGCAGCTAAGAATTCAACCCTGCTTCGGGTATGCCTGAGTCATGGCATCAACATTCAGTATAAATGTCAGAGTGGTGTCTGTGGCAAATGTGCCGTCATTGAACATACCAGCCAAGGCGATGTCCCCACACTTGCATGTCAGAAGGTTATTTCGCCCAGTGAGACCGGGCGATTCAGTACGATTCGATAAAATACCGCACTGAATGGTCAACGCCAGTGATAGCAAACTGGCGTGATGATTTGTGAACCGTTGAGTATCCCATTTGCCACCAAAGGAATGATTATGATCATCGTTACCCCGCATATTGATACACGTATTGCTCATATCGCACCAAATTTCAGAGCATTGAGTATTTTAGTCAAAGGCACCGAGATTCAAAATCCTCAATATGCCACACAGGTTCTGCAACAGGCATGTCAGTCTGTCATGAAGAATGACCATGCATGGGCTGAATCCCATATCAATGCCTGGAGTGATGTGTTTCGTCAATTTGGTGCTAAGCCGAATAAAACCCCATGTTCTGCTGCGGCGCTACGTAAGCGAGTATTAAAGCAGGGGGAGATACCGAGCATCGATCCGATCGTGGATATCTACAATGCAATTAGCATTCAATATGCGATCCCGGTTGGCGGAGAGAATCTGGATGCCTACCAAGGTACACCGACACTCACCATTGCCGATGGCACTGAAGCCTTTGAAACCATCAAGGATGGGGTTTCCATCGTCGAAAGTCCGGATGCCGGAGAAGTCATCTGGCGGGATGACATTGGTGTCACTTGCCGGCGCTGGAACTGGCGACAAGGACTCAGGACTCGCATTGGATCAGAGACACGCAATATGTGGTTCATTTTAGAAAGCTTACCTGAAATGCCGTTGGACTGTTTACAACAAGCCGGAGCAGAGATGATAAAGCACTTACAGATACTGATGCCGGAGGCGAGGATTCAACACGAAATGGTGTCTGTGGCAGGGTGAGATGTAAGGCTTCGTAACAACGAAGCCTTAGATTTAGCTGAAAATACTCATGTGTTAGATACAATAGAAACCGAAAGGTAATTCGACTTTTGTTTTTCCTACAGGGCATTCACCTCTTTTTTCCGCTTCTTTTTCAATGATTTCTTCTACTGCTTTTTCAAAGTTGGAAAGATCTCCATTCACATGAAGGACTTTTCCACCAGAAAGCGAAGATAGTTTTTCCGCAGTACTTGCTGAGTCTGAAGCTAGATTTGATTTATTTTCAGGTGAAAGTGACTCTAATTGTTCACTAAATCCCTGTAATTGATTGGAGCGCTTGATGAGCTCCATAAGTTGCTCATGAGTCGAACTTTGTGCAGATTTACGTTTTGCTGCAACGAGTGGATCTGGTGTTGCTGTATAAATAGCGGGTAACTCCGACGGCTTTTTTTAACAGGTCACGTTCTTCAGTCACTCTTTTCAATTCTTTTTGTAATCGTCGGATCTCTGCTGATTCTTCTGTCTTGTGTTGATATTCAGCAGAATCGGGACCATAGCGCTTAATCCAGGCATAAAGACTGTGGGTTGTCGTGCCCAAACGACTGGCTACCTCTGCGACAGAATGACCTGCCATGGTAACCTGTTTGACCGCTTCAATTTTAAATTCTTCGGGGTAACGTTTGCTGCTCATAAACACCTCTTTTTAGCTATTCTATCTAACTAAAAGGTGTCTAGGAAATCGGTAGCTATTCAGACCCAATGACCCTGACTTACTAAATAGACTTGATTTTGCTAACCACCTAGCAAACGTACTTCTATTAAATCATGATGATGATTGTCTAACTGTATCTTTGGAAGGGGAATGGGGGTATGGCAAAACATCAGTAATAAACCTTGTCAAAGAAGCTTTAAATGAAAAAGAAGCTGCCCCTATCATCATTGAGTATAGCCCTTGGTTGGCTGGTAAGCCTGAGTCGTTCCGACACACCGATTTACTCTCCGGACACCTCACTTCAAACTTCAGGTGAGTCCGATTTGAGATGCCTTGCTTCCTGTACACAATGTTGCCGGTCATGTCTGCGGTAGCTTCGCTCTGCTATCACAATTCCTGCCGCTAAAACATAGTAACTCACAATCATAACGGTCCAGTCAGGAGACCAAAGCTGAATCACGAACCATGCAACTAACGAAGAGAATGTCATCTGAGCAGCAGCCAACAAAGCAGATGCTGTACCGGCGAGTTTCTTAAACGGAGATAGTGCTACAGATGCACCAGCCCCCATTAATAACGCAAAACCGAAACTACCGATCGTTGCAGGTATGATATATCCCCATACAGAGACCAATTCAAAATACCTTACAACATAAAACGCGGAAGCAGCCAGTAACAAGCAAGCAGCACCGACTAGCAAAATAGTGGGCTCTTTCACTTTCCCCAACACGTGTGACACCAACATACTCCCACTTGTAATCGCAACAGCATTCACGGCAAAGTAAAAACCAAAGGCATCAACAGGAATACCAAACTGCCCGATAATCACAATAGGGGAACTTGAGAAGAAAATAAGCTGGCTGGCAAAACCGCAACTCGCGGCAATACATCCAAGCCGGAACTCAGCATGGCGAATGACACGAAGATACCCGGAAAAAACAGCACCCACTTGTAACGTTTCTGTCGCTTGTTCTTTCGGCAGCGGTTTAAACATCACAACAATAAAACACACCGAGACAAACACAGCCAAAAAGTAGAAGCTGGCTTCCCATCCATACCGCACGATCAGCGCGCCACCGATAATCGGGGCTAACACCGGAACCAAACTGATCACACCATTAAACAAGCTGAAAACTTTACCAATCATAGGCCCAGAAAATAGCCGGGGAACACAGGCAAATACAGAAACTGCGGTAGCACTAGCCCCGATGCCCTGTATTAAGCGAAACCCGATTAACATCGCAATATCGTTCGAAAAATAGACTAAAACAGAACCAGCTATATAAAGAACACCGCCGAAGCAAAAAACAAACTGCGAACTATAACGATCCACCAGCGGACCAAAAACGAGCTGCCCAAGGCTAAGGCAAAGAATAAACCCGCTGATCAACCATTGTGTCATACCGGGCGCACTCCCCAGAGCATTTGCTATAGTTGTTGTCCCCGGAATACAGATATCCAGTCCCAAAGGTGCAGCAACCACCAAAGGGAACAGCCATATAATTCGATTTAGTATATTTTTTTGTAAACTCATGAATCACGCCACCGATGTCTCAATCTCTTCATACATACGCTGCCTGCACTGACCTATATTGAGAACTCGGTTGACCTGTGGGGCTCGTCCTGAATATTGAGCGCATATTGATTGGTAAACTGCTGATACTAACACGGCTCCGGCTTCGTGTTTGGAAAAATCTGACTTCATCTCTTCTGGAAATATTTCTCCCCGCATGCCCTGTATAAACTCATAAAAAGCCTTGGCTTTTGACTTGCCAATCAAACCTTTTTTGCCGCCTTCCATTCGTATGAGATCGTCAACATTCAATACTTCAACATGCTTCCCGCCAAGCATCTTATGATTACGAAAAATATAGATTTCCAAATGTTCTTTTGTTCCAACCCGCTCGTCCGCACATGAAGTCGAGATAAATGGTTCATCGGATTTATACGAATGGAAATGAATCGACTGAAATGGGCCTTGCTGTATAATATGAGATTCATGAGAAATCCGGCCATTCCCTTTATATAAATCTCTTCCGGCGGCCGTCACCCAGTTTCTTTGTGAATATCCATTGTGAGTTAGGTTTACAGAAACTGACGTCAGAATTCGATCCCCTTTTTTAAAAGCAATATGGCTACTACAATCCACTTCACCATATGTGGCGAAATAACTTCGCAAAGATTCCTCATCATATTTATTATGCTGACGAAATAAAGATTCACCAAATAATAATTCATAATCCCTAAGGCTCATTTGTGAAAGGACATCATCAGGTCGCACTGCACTAGAAAATACGTCAACATTATCATAGTATTTATCTCCTCCTAACCCAGACTCCAGAATATATGGAATAATGTCGAAATAATGATAACCGCTATGTGAACACTTCCCATAGCCCTGATTATATGGATGATAATGTTGATCAACAATTTCGGAAGGCATGCGCCATTGCCCATCTGAATGAAAAGTCTGTACATTTGTCACCGGACAATTCGTTTCTTCAAAACATGTCTGAATTCGGTCTTTTATCAAGTTGAATGATGTCTGGTATCGTCTTTGTGCCATTAAAGAAAAAATCAAATGGGGATAATTACTCTTCTGGTGCTGGTAAATTCGATTTAATTGATAATAATCATCAGCCACTTGTGCGGCTGCCTCAGGTGAAGTCGAAACACCTTCATAAGATGAAATAGGTTTATCCATTAATACCGACAATCCGGATTCCAAAGCCCATTTTGCATAACACAAGTGAGTTAATGGCTCTGTTGCAATAATTACACCATTAATATGATGCTTTTGCACAAGCTGATTCAATTCTATAATGACGGCTGGGTGAATGCGATCAACGAGGTTCATCTCATCATCGATATAAAGCATTTCTGGCTTTAATTGCTTATCACATAAATAACTGTTAACTTTTTCTTTCGAGGAATCCAAATCAACAGCAGCACACAAATTTATATCGGAATCATTCACGGACAATTCTAGTAAGGGATGATAAATTCGTTGGGAATGAGGGCCAAAGCCAATGAGTAACAAATTAATTATTTTAGGGTAAGATGCCATACTTCTAACCTATTTAAAGTCGTAAAAAAACAGAAATAAAGGCTCCGAATAAAGAAATCCTTTTCCTGATACCCCCAATAATTGGCATTGCGGCAAAGTGACAATATATTCACCACAAGTTCAGTATTACATATGAAATGCCATGTGAGAGCACACTGTCAATACTGCGGCAACACCAATAATAGGAGTTATCAAAGTACTATTTATGAATTAAGTACTATTCATTAATTAAGTGCTATATATTAATTAAGTACCATATACCAAGAGCTATACAGGTATTCGTCGGGATACCTGCATCATATTAATGCTTTTCTAATACATATTTATCGACAACCAATAAATCCATTCCTACTGCTTTCCTGAAACAATGAATAGCATCTTCAGGTGATTCAACAATGGGCATCCCGGCAAGATTAAAACTTGTATTTAAAACAACGGGAACTCCGGTCAGATTGTCCAGTTCCTGAATTAAATGATAAAACTTCTTATTGGAATCTTCAGTCACAGTCTGCAATCGCGCCGTACCGTCCGCATGAATACAGGCTGGCATATCTATTTTTGCCTGTGACGTCACAGGGGCTACTTTCATCATATAAGGAACCGGTGAAAGCATCTCAAAATATATATCTGCTTTTTCTTCCAAAACAACAGGCGCATAAGGCCGGAACCATTCACGTAGTTTGATTTGACTATTCAAGATCTCTTTCATCCAGCTATTTTGTGGCCCAGCCAATATACTGCGGTTACCTAGTGCTCGAGGTCCGTATTCACTACGATCTTGGAACCAACCGATGACCTTTCCTTCGGCAATGAATTTCGCTGCATGTTGCTCAGGGGACTCAACTTTATGAATAATAAACTCATCTTTTACTGCGAAAACTGCCGCATCTATTTCATCCTGTGTGTAGATGGGTCCAAGATAAGGAGAAGAGCGAAACGCAGGTACTTTTCCTCCAGTTTTCCAAAAATACTCAGCAACCGCCCCCAAAGCTAAACCAGCATCACCTGGGGAAGGTGGCACATAAACCGTCACACCCAGCTCTGCTTCCATGGTTCTGTTCATTACTGAATTCATCGCGACACCACCCGTGACACAAACAGTATCAACCTTATATTGTTCAATCAGACGTCGTACACGCTGGTTCACTGATTGATCTAGTTGATCCTGAGCCCAAGCCGCAAGATGCATATCAAATGGACGAATCAAGCCATCTTTTTCACGCTTCTCCGGAATATCTAATCCTTGAGATTTAAACCACGTTCTTAGATCTTTCGTGCAATCATCAAGATAATCAATTTCATGTAACGCCGATTTCATTTCACCCGATTCAGTTTCAATAAAAGGGTGATATTCAGCGAGAACGGATGGATCGCCGAACGACGCTAATCCCATGGTTTTCCCTGATTCTCTGTAGCTGTTAAAACCGAGGTAACATGTCACATCACCATAAAAACGCCCGTATCCTTGATCCCGTTCGTGAGCATGATCCCTAGCAACCAGTTTTATATCACCATTTTCATATAAATAATAACTAGTCTGTTCTGCTGCATTATTCTCTAAGACATTGTTATCAGTTCGATTTCCTAGAATATTCCCGGTGTGATCAGCGACAACAATCAACGCTCTCTCGAAAGAAGCCTGACTAACGGCACTTAATGCATGCGCTTCGTGGTGCGATTGTACAAAATGAATCGGTGTGTCAGAAAAAAGATGCCGAATCTCGGCTTCAAATTTTTCACACATTATATTGTCATCAGTCATCGGTTGACCAAAACCAACCACAGATACCGCTTTTAAATCACTCAGTGTTAATTTATTTCTATTCAGAACTTCTTCTACAGCACATTGGATATGGCCATCATATTTTTTCTTAGAAACTCTTTCTTCAGCAATCGCTGTAACAATTTCATCATCACTTGCCAGAACGACATTTCCATCAAAAGTTATAGTCCCGTCCGCCAACATCGGAAAGTTAACACCAAGTACAAGATCTTTCATTTTATATCCTTTTCGTTGCTTTAAGTGAGAACATTAAAGGGACTGAGTACGCATTATCTGAAAAATGCCACCAGTTATTTTCATCAGAAACCAAATCTGAGAATGCTTTATAAAAAGTTTTATCATATTCAGTGAAATTAGTAATACATAATCCAGATTCAACTAGACTATTAATAATCTCCGACAAACTATGAGACCACACATACTGTTCTTGATTTTTTAATTCACTTTTATCTGATGCGTAAGAATATTTATAATTTGCTTTAAATGGTTTCCTACCTGCCCAATATTGGTGTAAATAGCCATTATTAAATTTCGTATTATCCTTTTGAGGATTGCTAAACATTCTTGATACTGGGTGTTCATCGACAATAAGAAATTGGCCATTATTTTTTAAATGTGAAAATATTGTGTTGGCCCATGAATTTAAATTTTCTAGCCACACAAGAATACCGTAGGAAGTAAAAACTATATCAAATTCACCTAAGTTTAAATCACTTAAGTCGTAGACACTAGCACAATAAAAATTTGTTTTTAGATTAAACTTTGATTTTATTTTATTCGCGATTTCAATAGCCTTGCCAGAATAGTCAATTGCTGTTACATCTGCTCCCAGCTTTTCTAATGCAAAACTGTCAAGCCCTATATGACACTGAAGGTGAAGTATTTTTTTTCCTGATAATCTCCCTAATTGACTAATTTCAACATCTCGAAGTGAATATTTTTCTGGATGATAACTTTCTAAGTCATAATCCGATTCATCAGAGTGGATATTCGCAAGCTCATCCCAAAAACAAATATTTTTGGCATCATAATGCACAGTCAAAATAGATAATCCTTATTTTACTTTTAGTAAAAAATTTATCTGCTAACAACGCAAAGGCGAAACACTAATTTTAAGCAACCAATGAAGTATGATTCGGTTTAACTTTATACTTCTACTTCGACAAATCAAATTAATCTGAACATCATGTGATACTAGTCACATATGTCAAAAATATCATTTTTACACCATTTATTTGCTATAGTATTCAACTCTAGTTGCTGTATAGTTCCAGAAATTTTGTCTTCCATTGATATTTAATATGTCACAGTTTATATATTCACTAATCCTATACTTTGCTTGCATATGATTTTTATTTTTAATATCACAATATAAATCGTAAGATTTTTATTATTCCGGATAATTCGCTGATAGGACAGAATTAGAAATGAGCACTTTCGATCAATTTGTAGATAGAAAATGTAGTGATAGTGTTAAGTGGGCTAAGTATAAGAGTAGAGATATTATCCCTCTATGGATAGCAGATACGGATTTTCCTTCTCCTTTTGAAGTTAAAGCAGCGTTAAAAAAGCGTGCAGATCACCCGATTTATGGTTATGGCTTTCCTTCTGAGCACTTAAAACATCTTTTTATAGATTGGGTAAAAAATAAGCATAAGTGGCTTGTTGCTGAAGATGACATTCTATTCACTCCTGGTATTGTTCCCGCATTAAATCTATGTTGTGAAGCATTTACCAAGCCTGATGAACACGTTCTAATCCAAACACCTGTTTATCCTCCGATTGCATCTGCCCCTTCTCGGTTTAGACGTAAATCGATTACACTTCCAGTTATTTTAATCGATGGAAAATGGAAAATAGACTTTTCAACACTCGACAAAACTTTGGATCAAAATACAAAATTATTAATTTTATGTAATCCGCATAACCCAACCGGAACTGTATTTTCCCGAGAAGATCTAACGGCATTATCTGAGTATGTTGAAAAACATGATCTGATCGTTGTTTCGGATGAGATCCATAGTGATTTAATTCTGGACGCCAACACACATCATATTCCTTTCTCAACGCTATCCGATGCGATGAGACTTCGTACTATTACTTTAATGGGGCCGAGTAAAACCTTTAACCTAGCAGGGCTCGGTTGCGGTATTGTTGTCATTGAAAATCCACTGCTGCGGATAAAATTTCAGACGGCCCAAGCCGGAATCATGGCAGGAGTTAATATTTTCGGGTTAACTGCTGCGGAAGCTGCATACCAACATGGAGAACAGTGGCTCAAAGAGCAAATAAGCTACTTACAAAGTAACCGGGATTATTTGTCCAAGCATCTTAATGCGCTTCCTGGCGTTCATATGCATCATACCCAAGCCACTTATCTTGCTTGGATTGATATCTCCGGCTTACAATTACAGGATGAACCAGAGCAGTATTTTGAAAAATATGGTGTTGGCATCAGTGGCGGCAAAGCCTTTGGTCAACCCGACCATATCCGGATCAACTTTGGTTGCCACCGATCTCAACTCGTGCAAGCAGTCGAAAGAATGACCACTGCAATCCTTGAAGCGAATAAGGCACAAGCAAAGTCGAAATAGATCGACGACACTCCAGCCGGTGACTTTTCCATCGAGTCATGACACCGCCGTTGTCATCATTCCTCTTTAACCGCCCCTCTAACTGGTTAATTTTTAATAGTGGCAACTATCCTGACATAAGGGGAGGGCAAGCTTCCCAGAAACAGTAATGCTGAGCTGGAATATGTTAATAAGTTATACATTTCCAGTAGTGGAAATGAAAAATGCTATCATGGAGTTATTTTGTTAACTCATAGGTAAAGTTTAAACATACTTTTCCTAATCTGACAGAACAGCCTTGATGCAACAGCTCTAAAACGTTTATGTCCAGAAATTAGATAGACTTCTCAGCCTTTCCCAACACTCATCCCCTTCTGCCGCTGAAGCAAATTAAACTTCTCATGCACCCGGTTCGGATAAAGCTCGGTATAAATCAGCCATAATGTATTGAGATTACGGTGGCCGGTGACCCGGGCGACTTCTTCAATTGAAAAGCCTTGTTCAAACAGACGGCTGGCTCCTTCGCGGCGCAGGTCATGGTATTTCAGATCGTGAATGTCGAGTTTACTCCGGACACGCTGAAAACCGGCAGAAACGCTTTTGCTATTGTAAGGGAAAATGCATGTTGCTGTTTTTGGCTGGCGTTGCAGAATGTCCCAGGCATCACCAAGCAGTGGCACCCACATATGATTGCCTTCTTTCTTACGTGGATCTTTTCGGTCCCGGACTTTCACTGCTTTACTTTTTTCATCGACATCTTCCCACAGAATTTTGCACACTTCACCGATACGCATACAGCTTAAAATCGAGAACTCCAGAATATCAAGATACGGAATATGGGCCGCACGGTGCTTCTGACGTTTGAGTAGTTCTTGCCTGATACGATCCAGTTCATCACCAACGGGCCGACGCTGCGGCGTTCTGATTTTGCGATCAGGTTTAATTGATAAAGCGTGTAGTAAGCATCCCGGATGACTGAATCATCCACATCAATATTGAAGACAGGCCGGGCGGATTTGAAAACACTGCGGAGGTAGGAAATATCACCGCCAATGGTTTGTGGCTTCACGCCGGAAGATTTGCGATCTTTACAATAGGCGACTAAATCGGAGACGGTTAGTTTATCTGCCCGGATTTTGGCAAGATCAGTATCAACCAGCATATTCAGTCCGTATTGCTTTGAACGGCCAATTTTCTCTGCGGTCAGCGAGTCATTCAGATAAAGCAGGATCAATTCCCGGATGGTCGGTTTTTCTGTCCTTCCCGGTAAGCCATGTATATCCAGCTTAGACACCAGTAGCGTGCCCCATTCTTTTGCATCAGATCGTTTCCCGAAAGTGCGGGATTCACGGTATACTACATCATTTCCTTTTTTGACCCGAACTGTGCAGCGGAAGCGAATGATGACTTTACTGGTTTTGCGTTTTTCTATCGTAAAGCTGGCCATTATTTTAAAATCAGGGAATTTGAATTACGTGCCCCATATTTTAAGGGACACATATGGGGCACGTAATAGTAAAAATAGTTGAGATCAGTTAAGAATGAGCCAGAAACAGAATATAGATAAATCTTTGCAAGACAATCAGTTATCTAGTAATACTGATGTGTCATTAAGTCGTAGATTCAGCGTTGCCCCCATGCTCGACTGGACTGACCGTCACTGTCGCTACTTCCACCGGTTGCTGACTTCGCAGGCGCTGTTGTATACCGAGATGGTGACGACGGGGGCGATTATTCATGGAAAAGGCGATTTTCTGGCTTATAACCATGAGGAGCATCCGGTTGCTTTACAATTGGGTGGTTCGAATCCACAGGATTTGGCGACTTGTGCAAAATTGGCTGCTGAACGTGGCTATGATGAGATTAACCTCAACGTCGGTTGTCCGTCAGATCGCGTCCAGAATGGCCGGTTTGGGGCATGTTTGATGGCTGAGCCCCAGTTGGTTGCTGAATGCGTGGCTGCGATGAAAGCAGAAGTTGATATCCCGGTGACCGTGAAAACAAGAATCGGTATTGATGAGCAGGACTCTTATCAGTTTCTGACCGATTTCGTCACAATTGTTGCTGAACAAGGTGGCTGCGAACAGTTTACGATTCATGCACGTAAAGCATGGTTGAATGGTCTGAGCCCGAAAGAGAACCGGGAGATACCACCGTTAGATTATCCCAGAGCCTATCAGCTGAAACGAGATTTCCCCCATTTACAGATTGCTGTTAATGGAGGCATCAAAAGCCTTGAAGAAACGAAAGAGCATCTTGAACAACTTGATGGGGTGATGATCGGTCGCGAAGCATATCAGAACCCATATCTGCTGGCAGAAGTGGATCAACAGATTTTTGGCCTGGAAACGCCGGTGAAGAAGCGTTCTCAGATTGTCGAAGAGATGTATCCATATATCGAATCGCAATTATCGCAAGGAGCCTATCTCGGACACATCTCTCGTCACATGATCGGGCTGTTTCAGAATATGCCCGGTGCCCGGCAATGGCGTCGTTATATTAGTGAGAATGCGCATAAAAAAGGTGCAGGAATCGAAGTGATTCAGACAGCACTATTGAAAATCCCTGAATCTTTAAATGTGTAAATCTGACCTGAGATTCGTCAGATTGACCAATTGTCAGTTAGCTATTTGGTATAGAGTTATTCTGAGGCTCGGAAAATCAGTGGGTTCAGGCTGTGTTGAGTTGGCCTGATTTCTGCTTACTCATAGAAAATAAAGCTGGAAAAATAAAGGAAAACTATGATGGTTGAAGTGCTGTATTTGTTGATCTTTGCTGGGGTGTTGTTTTTTACGGGGGTGACACTGTTTGGTGTCATGTTGTCGATTGGCGTGTCATTCTTGTTTATTTTGGCGTTTGGCATGTTCGCCATATTTATTAAGATGCTGCCTTGGTTACTCGTGATTGTGCTTGGTATTTGGTTATTGAAGAAGTTTGCACATTAATATTTCATTTAGTTATTGATATCTATCTTTATATTATATTTTTATATAATTGTCGGGAAAAGCTTAACTTTTCAACCATCATCTTCCATGATGAAATGAGCGTGTTGGCGATCAACATGGAGGAACAAGAGATGACGCTTGAAGAACTGAGAACCCTATATCGGGAAAACCTTCTGGTGGAAGCGATTGTCGAGCCTTTTTCTGACAATGGGATGTGGATTGTCGAGTTCAGACACGCAGATGGACCTTTTATTCTGTTAACCGATGAAGATGGTGAAGAGTGCCATTACACCAATTTAGATATGGCTTCTAAGTCAGCAATGGATGTCGGTTTTAAACATGTCAGGATCGAATCTCTAGAGTTGTAGCCCTTCTTACTCCCAAAAGTTATAAAACATTCTCATCTATTCTTTCTTGTTATTAGTGAGCTTGGTTACTCTATCGTCATGCAATGAATAGGGAAGTCGTGACGATGTCTTCAGCAAATAACAATATTTCTAATAACAGTGGATTATTTTCTAGCCCACTCAACGATACGCAACTCAGTCAGTTGCAACATACTGTTTCACAATTGTCGCCGCAACAATTAGCTTGGGTAAGCGGATATTTCTGGGGCTTGAGTCAATCTCCGGCTGGTGAGGTTTCCGGTGCAGTGACGATGTCTCCGCTCGCGGCAGCAAAACCGGCTGATAAACTCACCATTATTTATGCTTCCCAAACCGGAAACGCGAAAGGGGTCGCAGAAGCGCTGGAGCATGAGGCGCAAGCACAGGGGATTCCGGTACAGATTTTTGATGCCAGTGACTACAAAGGTAAAGATCTGGCCAAGGAAACACATGTTGTCATCGTGGCTTCAACGAATGGTGAAGGTGAAGCGCCCGATAATGCCCTTGAGCTACATGAGTTTTTGCAGTCCAAAAAAGCACCGAAACTACCGAATCTGCAATATGGCGTGATTGGTCTGGGCGATTCAAGCTATGAGTTCTTTTGTCAGACGGGTAAAGATTTTGACGCTTTCCTCTCTAAATTGGGCGCTAAATCGTTTTTGGAACGAGTGGACTGCGATGTGGACTATGACGCTCCGGCTGCCGAGTGGCGTCAAAAAGCGTTGGGGATTCTCAAAGAATCGATGTCGGAAGGGCAAGGCGAGGTGGTGCCGTTACCGATTCAACCCGCGGCAAGTGCTTCTGCCGAATTTACTAAGCTGAAACCATACACTGCGACGCTGCTGACCAACCAGAAAATTACCGGGCGCGATTCAGGCAAAGATGTTCGTCATATCGAAATTGATCTTGAAGGTTCAGGGATCACTTATCAACCGGGCGATGCGTTAGGAGTTTGGTATGAAAACGATGCGGAGTTATCCAGTCAGATTTTGAGTTGTGTCGGATTATCTGGTGTGGAGAGTGTTGAGGTCGATGGTGAAAGTATTTCGATTCACAGTGCTTTAATTCATCAGTTTGAAATCACTTCCTCTAATCCTCAGTTTATTACTCGGGTGGCTGAACTGTCTGAATCGACATTCTTGAAAGAACTTGTCGAAGACAAAGATAAGTTGCGTGAGTATTCAGCCCATACACAGATTATTGATGTGTTAAAACAAGCCGCTGTGCAGTTATCGGCAGATGAGTTGGTGGGACTATTACGCCGCTTGACTCCTCGTCTTTATTCGATCGCATCCAGTCAAAGTGAAGTCGATGAAGAAGTTCATCTGACGGTCGGGGTGGTTGAATATGATCAAAATGGCGAAGCCCGTCAGGGAGGAGCCTCCGGATTTTTGACGCATCGTCTTGAAGAAGGTGAAAACGTCAAAGTTTTCATTGAGCATAATAATAACTTCAAACTTCCTCAGGATGATGATACTGCGATCATCATGGTGGGGCCGGGAACTGGTATTGCTCCATTCAGAAGTTTTATTCAGGAAAGAGATAACCGTGGCGCTTCTGGTCAGAGTTGGTTGTTCTTCGGTGACCGGACATTCACACAGGATTTCCTCTATCAGGTTGAGTGGCAGAAATATCTGAAATCAGGGGCTTTAACTCAGATGGATGTTGCTTTTAGCCGCGATCAGGCAGAAAAAGTTTATGTTCAGCACCGCCTGCTGGAAAAAGCCGGGCAGGTCTGGGACTGGCTTCAGAATGGTGCATATATCTATGTGTGTGGTGATGCAACCCATATGGCAAAAGATGTTCACGAAGCCTTGATTACAATTGCCGAACAGCAAGGTGGTTTAGGTCGGGAACAAGCTGAAGAATATGTCAATGAACTCCGTAAAGCGAAGCGTTATCAAAGGGATGTCTACTAATGAGTGCGAATCAAGAAACCAAAGACCAAGAAGTATTGGGACAAGTGCTGGGGCCATTGTCTGATAACGAGCGCCTGAAAAGAGAGAGTAATTTCTTACGTGGTACGATCACGCAAGATCTTCAGGATCCGCTCACGGGGGGATTTACGGCAGATAATTTTCAGTTGATTCGTTTTCATGGTATGTATCAGCAGGATGATCGTGATATTCGGGCCGAGCGAACAAAACAGAAGCTGGAGCCGTTACATAATGTGATGCTTCGTGCACGAATGCCCGGTGGTATTATTCAGCCACAGCAATGGCTCGCTATCGATCAATTTGCTACGGAACACACCATGTATGGCAGTATCCGTCTGACGACCCGGCAAACCTTTCAATTTCATGGTGTGCTGAAGCCTCAAATTAAAATGATGCATCAGATGCTAAATCAAATCGGAATTGATTCGATTGCCACTGCCGGTGACGTGAACCGTAATGTACTGTGTACATCGAACCCGGTTGAATCTGAACTTCATCAGGAAGCCTATGAGTGGGCGAAGAAGATCAGTGAGCATTTACTGCCGAAAACACGGGCTTATGCTGAAATATGGCTTGATGGGGAAAAACTGGAAACGACTGATGAAGAGCCGATTCTGGGAAGTAACTATCTGCCTAGGAAGTTTAAAACAACCGTTGTCATTCCGCCTCATAATGACATTGATGTGCACGCCAATGATTTAAATTTTGTGGCGATTGCTGAAGCTGGCAAGTTAATTGGGTTCAATGTGCTGGTGGGCGGTGGTTTAGCGATGACGCATGGTGATACATCAACCTACCCTCGTCGTGCAGATGATTTTGGGTTCATTCCGCTGGAAAAAACACTGGATGTCGCAGCCGCAGTTGTTTCGACACAGAGAGATTGGGGCAATCGTTCTAATCGTAAAAATGCGAAGACCAAGTACACACTCGATCGTGTTGGTATCGATGTATTTAAGGCTGAAGTTGAAAAAAGGGCCGGCGTCAATTTTGCAGAAAGCCGACCTTATGAGTTCACCAGTCGTGGTGATCGCATCGGATGGGTTGAAGGAATTGATGGCAAGTTCCATCTGACTCTCTTTATTGAAAATGGTCGGTTACTGGATTATCCGGGTAAGCCATTAAAGACGGGCGTCGCTGAGATCGCGAAAATCCATCAGGGAGACTTCAGGATGACGGCCAATCAAAACCTGATCATCGCTGGTGTGACAGCTGAGCAAAAAGAGCAGATTGAATTGATCGCCAGAGCACATGGTCTGATGGACGACAGTGTGAGTGAGCAGCGCAAGAACTCAATGGCGTGTGTATCATTTCCGACTTGTCCGCTCGCGATGGCTGAAGCTGAACGTTTCTTACCTGAATTTGTAACTGATGTTGAAGGTATTCTGGAAAAACATCAGTTAGGAAAAGATGAGAACATTATTTTACGGGTAACCGGCTGTCCGAATGGATGCGGTCGCGCCATGCTTGCTGAAATCGGGCTCGTCGGTAAAGCTCCGGGACGCTATAACTTGCATCTCGGCGGAAATCGGGCCGGGACTCGAATCCCGAAAATGTATAAAGAAAATATTACTGAACAACAAATATTAACGGAGATCGACCAACTGGTAGGGCGTTGGGCGACAGAGCGTAATGACGGCGAATATTTCGGTGATTTTGTGATTCGCAGCGGAATCATTGAAGAAGTCGTGGTCTCAAAGAGGGATTTTTATGCCTGATAGTGTGCTATATCGGCCACAACTTTCTGAGTTACTCAACATGACCAAAGTGGAGCAGTCGCTTCACTTGGCAGAATTGAACGGGTATCTGGAAAGTTTGTCGGCGCAGGAACGGATCATTTGGGCGTTTGAGAACTTACAAGGAACATTTGCAGTCTCTTCTAGCTTTGGGATTCAAGCTGCATTGATGTTACATATGGTTTCTCAAGTTAAAAATGATGTTCCGATTATCCTGACTGATACGGGATATATGTTTCCCGAAACATATCAGTTTATTGACTTGTTGACGGAAAGACTGAACCTGAACCTGAAAATATATCGTGCGGAGCATACGCCTGCATGGCAGGAAGCCCGTTACGGGAAATTATGGGAACAGGATGTTGAAGGGATTGAGAAGTATAATCGACTCAATAAAGTGGAGCCGATGAGAAGAGCACTGAGAGATCTAGAAGTTGGAACTTGGTTCTCCGGATTACGTCGCGAGCAGTCGAAATCTCGTGCCAATCTGCCGGTGCTTGCAGTCCAGAACGGTGTATTTAAATTCTTGCCCGTCATCGACTGGACAAATAAAGATGTTCATTATTATTTGAAAGAATATGATCTGCCTTATCATCCGCTATGGGATGAAGGTTATCTCTCCGTCGGTGATGTGCACACAACTCGAAAATGGGAACCGGGTATGTCAGAAGAAGAGACACGCTTCTTTGGCTTGAAAAGAGAGTGTGGTCTTCATGAAGATGATGGCGAAGCCGATGGTTCAGGTATTTAATCCTTACCGAATAAAAAAAGCTGCAATCGCAGCTTTTTTTATATCTCAATCAATGTCAAAAAGGATAATTCTGTGGATAACTTGTGATTTATCTTTGAGTAAATTGGTATAAATAAGCCATTGAAGGATTATTCATCGATTAGCTGTTATTTTT
Organism: Vibrio rubrogenes; assembly: GCF_059641415.1. NCBI lineage: Bacteria > Pseudomonadati > Pseudomonadota > Gammaproteobacteria > Vibrionales > Vibrionaceae > Vibrio > Vibrio rubrogenes. The sequence goes on along the minus strand of NZ_JCARSY010000041.1, from coordinate 120 downwards.
ACATTTTTTGCAAAAAAAGACTTGCGGATGTGAACTGGATATCTATAATGCGCACTCGTTGACAGGCAAGGCTTCTAAGGAGTTTGAGCAATGTTAACAAGGTTATAAAAAACGTGGATA
>NZ_JCARSY010000040.1:0-29926 GCF_059641415.1 Vibrio rubrogenes | reverse complement strand
TACTTCATCTCTCAAATTTAAATAATGATCAGTTTTTTGAAAAAGTGAAGCAGGTATCCAAGACATATTAAATTCAACCTTTCCTTCTTCCTTTTTTGAGGCTTTGAATAGGCAATAGTCATCCTCAAAATAAGTTTCTTCTTGAGAGATTATTTCCGCTTGAAATGCAACAACGCCTCAAACAGCAGCGCAGCTTTGACTTGTTACACCTAGCTCAACTCACCAAAAAGGAGGCTAAATAATGTTGAGTTATTGTTCATAATCGAGACCACCTCACTCGATTGAACGACGCCGTGATCCCTATATAGGAACACATCGAGTAACAGCCCATATGAAATGTGCAGCAAGTAATAGGCATGGGCATATGTAGCCAATTTTGCTGAACTACTTCTGAATGGTGGAAAAACACCACCATGAAACCTCTCATTTCTGGAGTTCGCTAAGACTACTTTTATAAGAAATTTTGATATCTCCTCATCTGAAAATGAAAAAATATCACCAGCAAGATCAACTTCATTACCGCTAAAAATTAACTTTAATAGCCGACCGGCCTTTCTTTGATCGGCTGGTGTAGGCTTGCCATTCGTCCCCGGTGGGTACTTGGCTACAAATTTTTCGACGAAACTAGCCCCTAGCGAACTCTTAGCCCTAGAGAATAATGTTTTAGCATGTTTGTCAGTTTCGTTAGATGCTTCGATAACTCTTTTCGCAGCATATTCGCATGTCTGGTATGGGATTAGAGGCAGATAATTTAGAAATACTGCTGAAGATTTTCCATCATTTAGGATGCGATCAACAAATCCATCAAATCGCGAACAATTTTGGTTTCCTATCTCTTGCTGTACAAGGAAAAATTCGGAGTCTAACGCTTTCCAAACATGATCAAATGCTAGATCAGGACGCTTAGGAAGCATATCAAGAGCATCAATCAGATAACCTAGATAGAATTGAAATTGGTAATCATCTGAGTAGCCCAAATCACAAGAGACTAATGCTTGCTGAAGACCCTTGGACTGAAGCCTATTCAGGAAAGCTTCTTCCACAGGAAAATCGAAGGGTTTTGGCCAGTCATTATTGTACTTAATACGTAATTTTTTAGTGTCCATATGATCTCATTAAGAGGTGTAACAGTTTATGATACAGAACCATTCTATAGGAATACTTCTGTATAACTTACCTCCACCCGTTGAAAATTCTGTCCTAATAGCATGAAAAAACAGACAAATACCATTGAAAAATGTCACTGCGGCAGAAATCACAGCACAACGCTGTCTAATTTGCTCACAAATGATTGACTAACGTTCCCCCACCCACCATACACATCCCGGATAAGCGCCATTTATTCGCGAATAAGCATCCAAACACAAACACAATGCATAGCATTGAATAAGATACATAAAATCGCCAGAAAAAATTAACATAAACAATGACATTTTTTGATGTAGGTAGGTTTTGTATAAAATTGCAGCGTTTTTATTATCAGGAAATTAGCTTTCTAAGAATGTTTCACCCAATTCAAACTAACCACCAAACAAAGAAAACCATTCACGGATGAATGGTTAGGCTTTTCCGGGCAGGACGCCCGTAAAAGCTGGTTCTGGAAAGCGTGTGACCAAGCCAAACAAAAAAGATGTTCTGGTGACGCTTGCATCTTGGCAAGTGTCACTGGCGCACTAGGCACCGATGCTTCTGAAATTGGAAAACATGTTTGTGCGTCATATTTCGGGGCCAGAGGTTGGAATCCAACAACAATGGCTGCTCTCAAGCCCCGAAACATCGACCATGACGAGCAGCGCTACTTCTCCGTCGAGATATTGTTCGTAATCCACTGGTATGTTTCATCTGCACTTAACTGTGTCTCTAAGTTTTTCAGCGTTGCCCGATGATTGTCATCAAAGGCCGGCAACTGATGATTCATGAAATCAAGCGCTGATTCTCCCGCTGCGGGTTGTTGGCCTGCGCCTTTTAAGATACTCAGCGCGGCATTCTGGAGTAAGTTTTGCGTGATCCCCATGGTTTTAGAGAGTTCTGCCGTGACTGGGAGTGTTGAGGTGGTTGGCCGTGCAGCAAAGGTCGCGATTGATGAAACAATGTTTTGTTTGACCCACTCTAAAGCTTCTTCTGGTTTTTCTGTTTGAGACAAATCCCATGTAACAAACGGAGAATCCGTACAAATGCCAACGCCAATTTTTTCGAACAGGCTGTTTTCTTCTACAACGGAAGGGTTGTGACTATCTGCATCGACAACGCCAAGGTAGCCGGCCCGTAATGTCGGGGGAAAATCGAATGTCATCTCGCCGATATCTTCAGTGAGTTTCAGTTTAAACATCACTTTCAGTGCTTTCACATCGGGAGAGTCGCCTAGAAGCCGTTCCAAATTTTCTATGACGACACGCAATAAATCTTGATTGAGTGTCTTTCTCCTCAATAAGGTATGGGCAGCAAACAGCCCAACGATAGGATTAGCAAATTTACCACTGAGCGCGATGCGCATCGATTGACCTGACAACCCTTGCGTCCCGGCGATCAACGAAGTTGTCATGATTTCCGTTGAGGCGAGGGTCTGGTCTTGAGGATCGAAACCTAAAGACCTGTCAGCCATCAGCAGCCGGAGACTGTCATAAGCGATCTGCCCCTTTGTGTATAAACTGAATATCTGTGTTTGAAAACGGTCGGTTAACCATATCGGTATCGCCCGCTGCTGTGCCGGTTGTTCTCCAATCTGTTGTTCAATCAACTCTACAATATAGCCGCCTTGACGTAGTGCCAGAGAAAAGCCGAGCCAGCCCTGACTCTCATTTTGAATCGTGGCATGTATCCTTGAATCAAATACTACGTTGTTATCTTCCCCTGAAATTCGAAAGTAGGCGCGGATAGGCTGTGCCTGCGCCTGATTGATCGTTCGAATCATGAATACGAGATTGGGTTGGTTTGTATGATCAGTCGATGCTTCTTTACTTGACGTTTCTTGACTTAATGCCGCTGCCGCTTGCTCATAGTAATGATGCGATGTGATTGTATTTGATAGCGGAACAGCACTATAGACCTCTGGTTGAGGCGCTAGCGTTGAAATATCTTTATTTAACCTGACGGCCGTCGATTGGGTTTGCCCGCCTAACTTACCTTCCACCTGATAAATGCCTTTTGGGAGTGTCAGTGTCACGGAATTGCTATAGGAGTCGATGACCTGTATCGAACTGTTTTGGGTCCGTTCCAATTTCGGGTCATCCGCCATCATGGCGACGACCTCACCAAAACCGTCGTAAAGTGTTATTTGTAACTCCGGATGGTTCAGGGTAATGGTTAAATTGTGGTTAGAATTTGACATGTTCGTCTCCTTCTCTTATCGCAATGTTGGAACCATCGACACCGTCACATAACAGATGTATGCCAGCCCCCAGAGGTAAGCTCACCGGTTGCTCTGTCGCGACAATTGTTTTCAAAACACTATCTTCAGGCCCAATGACATCGATGTTTCTGCCAACTTTGGCTGTGCTAAACGCAATGACGACTTTTCTTGAGGGCAGCGCGTCACCAAAAATAGGTTCATTTTCACTGATAAAACTGATATCCACTTCTGGTATCTGAGTCTTCCCGTCGTTTTCTGCCAAAGCTCTGGTTCGATTCTCAACATATTGCTTCAGACGTTTTGCCGGTACACCGCCTTGAGTTTGGGCGGCATTGCCATAAAGCGCTTCTAGGAGTGCTTGGGTGAAATATCCTCTGACGTCTGAACTGTCGATATCATTTTCCGCTTCATAAGCGGCATTTTGGTACTCTGTGGAATAAGCGATCATGCGTCTTTCATGACCAGAGAGTTGATCGGGTTTGGGACGGCCTAAAGAGGATGCTGCGCCTTTGCTATTACTGAGTCTGACCCGGCAACAGTCAAAAAAGCAGACAATCTCTTCAAAGCGCCCGGTGCCAGCCAAAAGTTCATAGTAAGCCTCGGAGTCCAGCGCGGCATTGCGTCTGATATGCGACCAAACAGATAAACACAAGTCTGCGCCCATACTGCTGCTAGCCAGACCGTGTCCGCTGAAATATAAGTAAAAGCGGCGCACTTGATTACTTCCAATCCGGTCAAATAACTCGACAAGTGCAACATCAATATCTTCTTGAATCGGCTTATTGGCGTCGGCAGAAGACACAATGAGTCGTCTGTTTTCTTGAGGAAGACCGCCACCATCGTTGGTATCGGTCAGCCAGTTATCGAACGCTATTGCATCGTTGATTGCCCCACTTAAGTTCTTAAAGCCAGGATAGTGGTTAATCCCAACGACCAACCCATAGTCATTTGGATACGTTGCCATTGAAACTAGCCCTCTTGCAGTAGTGTATTGATGCTACTGATGGTGGCCTCATCATCGTCAAAGTCTCCGTGTGTTTCTGAAGTCGTGATAAATGGTGCCACCGCCCCCGGGTTTAACTCGCTACTATTGGACAGAATTAAGCGGTTATCCTGACGCATAAAATCTCTGACTTTGGCGAAAGCATTTTCTTTGTATTGTTCTGGCTGGCTGATATACCGTTCCATGCCAATGATGGGCATATCATCTTTCCCTTCAAGGACACCGGAGATAAAGTAGAGCAGCGAGCGGGTATAAACGTAGGGAACCAGCATGTCATTACATTCATATTGGTCACTCATGGTGTACATTTTGAACGACTGGTAGAAGTTTGGTTGAGGGAGGATGTGTTGTATAAATAAATCATATCTGGCTGCCGGAGCCAGAAAAATTAAGTTGCGGATATCGAGTGATTGCTGGCGTTGTTTCATCGCTTTGAACAGGTGGCAGATGGCTATGGCCCCGGCACTATGACCAACGATATCAATTTTAATGTGATGCTGTTGTTGTAAGGCGATCAGTTTTTCCAGCAGATATGTGCCCGCATGTTGTTCGATCCCGCTGAGATTGGTATTCTCTTGCCACATTTCCTGAGCTGATAATTTCATCCCTCCCCAGACCCACTCCCCGACATCGGCTAGGTAATACTGTTGCAGGATTTCTTCAACAATGGTGGGGTATAAACCGTGATGTGTCCCATTGGCTAAACGTCGGATGACTTGCACGCTCAGCTTGGCTAAATCTTTGATCAGTTTAACGGAGATCCCCCTCGCTTGTCCTTTTGTGGTTTGCGGTCCGGTTATTTTCTGTGCATTGTAACCGGTGAGCATCGCGCTGATTTGCGGGTCTGTCATATCGATTTCTGCCTCAAGCTCTGCTTCGATTTCATCGATCAGATTATCCAGCTCCATCTCTGTCAGGGAAAAATCCGCACCTTTAGCCCCCTGAGAAAGGGTCGGTGTTAAATGCTCAAAAGGTCGCTCATTATTGAGTTCATCAAGTATTTCAGCATCTGTAAGCTCTTTAGCGCCTTTTGCGCCGATTTGAAAATCTGCGGGAAGGTATTTACTTGCTTTTTTGACGACCCAGAGCATGAGTTTTTTAAAGAGCTTCGTTTTGTAGACATCGGTGATACGATCCTGAACGGTTTCTAGCAGCCCCGTTTCCCAGACAATCGTTAATGGGTGCGCGCCTTTGTAGCTTTTGGAAAGTTTTTCGGCGATTTGCATGCCGACGGCTTCTTTATTTAATCCACCATGAAAGTGGATCACGAGTTTATCTTGGGTTTTTAAGAATTCGATGAGGGCATCTACATCTTCTGGGGTTGAATAGTACTTGCCGGTTTTACGAAATGTGCCTGCATCTCCGACGTTCAGGTAGTTCAGTTTAGAAAGCATATTATTATCCTCTGTATAAAACAAAGGCATAACGACGTTTTACGGATAAAACATATGCGATGTTGTGTTATGAAACTTGCATATTCGTTGAATTTAGTTTAGTCCATTCTCAGTTGAGCATCCGTTTTTCTGTGTCGTTTTGAATGGGTGAATTCCCAGAGCTCTATACACTTTTGGCTGAAAATTAAAAAAGAAGCCGATGAAGTGATTGAGGAACTCTCTAAAGAGCGCTTGGACTATCTTGAAGATGAATTAAGTGGTGTTCTGTGGGATTATTTAAATGCGGTTTTGTCTCTGCAATTGAAAATGGCATGTCATGGGATGACATCAAACAAAAGCAGAAAAATGCTCTAGAGAATGAGCAGTCATCGATATACAGCAAACGAGAATGGCGTATTTCCTGACTCAATCCGAGCCAAATAACCCGGTTGCAGACTGCGGGTTGAGCGGGGTTTTCAAAGGCATTGCCGGGACTGGCTCCGGCATTATGGTTCATGGTGCAAAAACGGTTTAATTTTTCGAAAGTGAGCATGATTGTGAATATTGTGGGCGGTCTTTATCTGCTGTATTTATCGGGTGCATCCGCTCTGGATTTCAGCTATGAACTAAGTGTTTCGGCGTAATGGTCAACGCGTGCCATTTTCGGTTCACTCAAGTTTGGCACTTGCTCGTCGCATCTTAACGCTGTTCTATTTTTGGGTTTACGTTAGTTGATAAAGGAAATTATGAAAAAAATCATATTATGTTTTCTGTGTTGCTTCAGTCCGGTAAGTTTGGCAACGATAGGGATTGCAGAAGGGAGCTATCAGGATCTTGTAAGGCAGAGAACCATTGAAGTTAAGTTCTTCTATCCGACAGCGATGAATGCACCGGAGAATATTTTTGCTGAAAATGCGGCTTTCTATGGATTTAAGGCTGCAAAGGACGCAGCACCAAAGGGTAAGCGTCTACCGCTATACATCCTTGTTCACGGCACTTCAGGGAACTGGAAGAATCTATCATGGCTGGGAAGCAATCTGGCAGAGCAAGGTGCTTTCGTTGTGTCAGCAAATCATCCCGGTTATACCACAGGACAAGCGACCCCTGAGCGCGTGCTGAGAATGTGGGAGCAACCGCGAGATGTCTCTTTTCTGATCGATCAGATACTCTCAGGTGATTACGCTAAATACATAGACAAAGATAATATATCGGTTATCGGCTACTCTCTTGGCGGCTATACAGCACTGGCATTAGCCGGGGCAAGATTCGATATTTCGGGGTATCAGGCATACTGTCATCAACACCATGATGACTCATGCAACTACTACAAAAACACGTTTGATGGTCTTTCTCAACAGGAGCATCTTCTGATCTCCGGTGATTACCGAGATAAACGCGTCACAAAAGCAATTGCCATCGTACCGGGCTATGTGCCTGCGATATTGCCGCAATCGTTAGAGACGTTGTCGGCTCAAACCGTGATCGTCGGTGGTGAACTCGATGAGACGATTCCGCCGAAGTTACAAATTCTTCCTTATATAACGGCTCACCAGAGCCAACTCTCTTACAAAGAAATCAAAGGTGCGTCGCACTTTAGTTTTATGCAAAACTGTAAGCCTCAAGCCATTGAAATCTTGGCTGAGGAGGGGGCTGCTTTTGTCTGCCAAGAAGCAGGTAGCGTTGATCGAACATCAATTCATCAAGCGTTACTTGATATCGTCGACCAACAGAAAGCTAAAATATAGCCCTGATTTAGGACGGTTTATCCTTAGTACGGCTATTGAACTTATAAAGAGCGGGCAAAGCCCGCTCAAAAAGCTCAAGCCGAGGCGTCGGATTTAACCTGCCATGTGATCGTTTCACCTGCCCGGATTGGCACCACGGTTTCGCTGCCGAATGGCATCACTTCAGGGACTTGCCAAGGGGTTTTGACCAGCGTGATGGTGTCGGTATTCCGTGGTAAGCCGTAGAAATCCGGCCCATGGTGGCTGGCAAACCCTTCGAGATAGTCCAGTTTACCGGCTTGTTCAAAGACTTCTGCATACAGTTCAATCGCGGCGTGAGCCGTATAAGAGCCCGCACAGCCACACGCATTTTCTTTATTTGCTTTGGTGTGGGGGGCGGAATCGGTGCCGAGGAAGAACTTCGGATTGCCGGATGTGGCCGCTTGAATCAACGCTTGTTGATGCGTATTGCGTTTGAGAATCGGCAAACAGTAATAGTGAGGCTTGATACCACCGACCAACATATGATTGCGGTTATACAACAGATGATGCGCGGTGATTGTCGCAGCCACATTGGGGCCGGCCTGCTCGACAAATCTGACCGCATCCGCGGTGGTAATGTGTTCAACGACGATCTTCAATTCAGGGAAATCGCGCACAATCGGTGCCAGTACATCGCTCAGAAACGTCGCTTCCCGATCAAAAATATCAACCTCATGGCGGGTGACTTCACCGTGGATCAACAGCAACATACCCACGTCTTGCATGGTTTTGAGTACGGGATAAATGGTGCTGACGGCGGTGACGCCCGAATCGGAATTGGTGGTCGCACCGGCCGGATACAGTTTAGCGGCAACGACGCCGGATGATTTGGCCTGCTGAATGATTTCAGGCGTGGTGTTATCGGTTAAATACAGTGACATCAGGGGGGTGAATCCGGGGCGGGGCTGAGCGTCCATAATCCGTTGCCGGTAAGCCTGAGCCATTTCGGGTGTGGTGGTCGGTGGAACCGTGTTGGGCATAATCAGGGCGCGGCCGTTATAGCGACTGATATCTCTGACTGTGTCTGGCAAAACGTCTCCGTCCCGGAGGTGTACGTGCCAGTCATCGGGGCGGGTCAGCGTGAGTATTGTCATGAAAGATTTCCACCTTTATCTCTGATACTGAAATGTCAGCTCACCAGCGTTGATTCGGTGTGGTGAACTGAGTGAATGCGTGTGAATCATAGAAGAAAAAGTAATCCATTTCATCTATTAAATCCGGGGGGTTTTAATAAAATCCGGCGGTTGCGCTTGGATGCTCGATTTATCATGATATGCTTATCCGCTACTACTTCAAAACCAAGGAAAGCAACAGCATGTCAGCAAAAGTCGATCAAATTCATGTTTATCCGGTGAAATCCGTGGGTGGGATTTCGCTATCACAAAGCTGGGCGGATAAAGAAGGACTGGCCTTTGACCGACGTTTTATGCTGGCGTTAGCGGACGGAAACATGGTGACTGCCAGAAAGTTTCCCCGCTTGGTGACCGTGCGCTCGGCACTGATGCCTGACGGAGTCATATTCCGGGCCGAGGGGCAACCGCCGCTGCGCATTCGCTATGCTGATTTTAAAATGCAGGAAATCTCCACCACGGTCTGGCGTGATACTTTCACTGCTTACACTACCACTGATGAAGCCAATGATTGGTTTAGTCGGGTTATTGACCGCCAGGTTGAACTGGTGTTTACCGGCGAGCATTCGCAGCGCTATCGTGAATCGGTCGGTAATGCGGTTGGATTTGCCGATGGCTATCCCTTATTGATTATCAGTCAAGGCTCGTTGGATGAACTGAATCGTCGCAGTCCTGAACAACATGTCATGCAGCAGTTCAGACCCAATATTGTCGTGGCCGGGACCGAACCATTTGCTGAAGATAGCTGGAAGCGTATTCGGATCGGGACGGCTGAATTTGAACAGGCTAAACCCTGTGAGCGCTGCATTTTAACCACGGTTGAGCCGGAGTGCGGTCAGTTGAGAGCGTCACAAGAACCGTTGAAAACATTAATGCAATTCCGGCGTGGCACATCAGGCGGCGTGTTCTTTGGTCAGAATATGGTGGTTCGGACTGCGGGAATGGTGCAGGTCGATGATGTGGTTGAAGTGCTGGAATATAAAGACAAAGAACAATATCCCGATGAGCAGCCGAAGTGGCAGACCATGACTTGTGTCGAGAAAGAAGAGATCGCCCGGGATTTTGTTACATTCTGGCTGGAGCCGCAGCAGGGGCAAACCCTGACTTATCTGCCGGGACAGCATTTACCGATTGCGTTAACTATTAATGGCGAAACGATCCATCGTCACTATACGATTTCTTCCAGCCCGTCCCGGCCGGGACGGTTGGCAATTTCAGTCAAGCGGATGAACGGCGGGCGGGTATCGAACTGGTTGCTCGATCATTTTCAAATCGGAGATGTCCTTCAGGCGCAAGACCCGAATGGTGAGTTCTATTTACAATCGGATTCATCGCATTCGCCGTTGCTACTTCTGTCTGCCGGCAGTGGTGTGACACCGATGTTGTCGATGCTGCGTTATCTGGCGGATCATCAACAAATCCGGGATGTGGTGTTCTATCATCAATGCCGTTCGGTGGATGATATTCCGTGCCGTGAAGAGTTAGAGCAGCTGAACAATCAGCATTCTGGTTTGAAGGTGATAATTTCTCTCACACAGCCGCCACAGGACTGGTTCGGCTTGAAAGGACGGTTTTCTTTATCGCACTTGCGGCAGGTCCAAGATGTAGAGCGGCGTCAGGTGTTTGTCTGCGGGCCGGACGGGTTCATGAAAAAAGCGAAAAACCTGCTGATGAAAGCTGGCTTACCAGCGAACTATTATCATCAGGAAGCATTCGGCGCTCAGAAAATTGCTGAACGTCCGCATCTGAACGTGACCCTGACGATTAACGGTCAGCAAGTGGCGGGGAATAATCAACAGACATTGCTCGAACAGGCGGAAGATCAAGGGATCGCGATCAGCAATAGCTGCCGGGCCGGGTTGTGTGGTGCTTGTCGGGTGAAGGTGACCCAAGGGCGGGTGTCTCAGCCGGATGTTCCTGCACTGGAAGATAAAGATCGTCAGGCCGGTATGGTCTTAGCGTGTTGCTGTGTTCCGGATACTGATCTGGAGATCAGTTATTAAGGTGTGATGCCATCGAACAGGCGTATCGCTTAACCGATACGCTTGATCCATTGAACGACTCAATCATTTTATTTCGTTGCTCAATCCCAGCAAACTTTGACGCAATTGATGCAGTTGCATCAGTTGTCCGTCAAAAAACTGATCTGCGATATGCTCGGCTGTGACACCGGATTGCATCTTTTTCTGTGCTTCGCGTAATAACAGTATGAGATGGACTTCCGGTGATATGCCTTCAACGGGTTGAGGATACTGAGCTTGCCATTGCTTGAGTAAATGAGTGAATTTGTTTTCATGCAGCTCAGGTTGAAAATGTAACACTTCATCAGTGAGCACCCCGAGCAGATGTGAATAAACCGTCATTTGAGGCGTTGTCTCGGAGAGACGTGCCAATACCGCACGACACAAGGTGCCGGGTGCCACAAATCCAGCCTGTAGTGGGAAATTGTGGCGCAGGCGGGCTGAAAATTCGATGCGTGTCAGGCGAGTCTGCGGAAAAATCGTCAATGCATGCAGACACTGACAAGGAATCCACAGTGCTTGTTTTGCGCGTGCCGCATATTCATGCTTGCCGAGTTTCAATAGCACCATGCCTTGCTCGACGAGCAACAGAACGTGTTTCAGCGATTTTTTCCGGGCGGTGAGCTGTAGATAATCGGTCGTGGCTGAATCCACTTGAATGGCGTAGTGCATGGTTAGTCTCTCTTTTTCAAACGCACATGTTTTCAAACGCGCCTAGGTTAACTTGTCCGTCAGCAAAAGCCAAATAAACTAGGCTATACTCAACGAGTTGCTTTTCTTGAACGCGCCAGTGATAACAGAAGGTTGTTACAGAAGGTGATCAAGTGAAGACCAGAGATCACAGAAAGGATGTGAACGGCTTCATCATCAAGTCAGTCAAGGATGCCATACTGGTCATACCAGTAGGTTTGTTTTCTAACAATAGCTGCGAACAAGAGGAAGTGTGCGTAGAATGGGCCAGTTTTTTCGAAGAATATAGTATTATAATGACATCAACTACCGATCCTTATGCAGAGATTCGTCCTTATGAAGACGATGAAATTCCTGCAGCTATCAATCGTCTCATTCAAGACGATGAATTTATTCATGCAATTGTTAAGCACCGATTCAAGCACCATGCCGGGTGGATTCAAACCCTGATCAGTCCTTGGGTCAAAGTGTATCTGAAGTTCAAGTGGCGGAAACTGACTTCCGTTGAGGCAATTCAGCTTGAAGTGAAAAAATACCTTGATCAAACATTAGAGACGACCACTGGTGGCGTGACGTATTCCGGTCTGGACAAGCTGGATAAAAATCAGGCTTATCTGTTTGTTTCGAACCATCGTGATATAGCGATGGATCCCGCACTGGTGAACTATGGCCTGCACATTTCCGGGCATCAGACGGTGAGAATTGCGATTGGCGACAATCTGTTACGTAAGCCATGTGCTACTGAGCTGATGAAATTAAATAAAAGTTTTATTGTGAAGCGTTCTGCCAAAGGGCCACGTGAAATGATGAAAGCGTTGGCAACGCTGTCCGGCTATATCAAAAATTCGTTGGAGACGGGGCATTCTATTTGGATTGCCCAGCGTGAAGGGCGGGCAAAGGATGGCAATGACTTTACTGATCCGGCCATTCTGAAGATGTTTCATGTGGAAGGGCGCAGTAAAAAAGTTGATTTTGCAACTTATGTTAAATCGTTGAAAATTGTGCCGGTTGCGATTGCCTATGAAAATGATCCCTGTGATCTGGCCAAAGCCAAGGAGCTTTATGAAAAAGCGACGCTGGGCGCTTATGAAAAAAGAGAATTTGAAGATATTGAGAGTATCATTCAGGGGATTGTGGGGGAAAAAGGGCGCATTCATGTGGCATTTGGTGATGTGATTGACCAGGATTTTGCCACTCCGGACGCACTGGCAGATGAGATTGACCGACAGATTCATCAACATTATCAGTTGTTTCCCATCAACCTATTGGCTGCGGGATGCGAAAGCGATGAAGTGACCCAAACGACACGGGATGTGCTGAACCAAAAGCTGGCATGTCTGCCGGAAGGTGCGCATGAATATCTGCTCGCCAGTTATGCCAACCCGGTGAAAAACAAGCCACAAGCTGAGTGATAGATTAAATTTAGATCATCAACTCAAAGTTCAGGCCGAGTGAACGAGCAACCATAGATTGATGATTTACCGTAGCAAGGTTATCTTGCTACGGATCCGCCCAGCGTGAGATTTTTCGGCCATTTTTGGATACGGTTCCCGCCCAGATAGATGTTGCCTTTCACGGTCATCGTTTCCGGGAATGCGTGGATGCCCGAACCACCGATATATAAATTCCCTTCGACAATCAGGCCGTCAGGCAGCTCGGTCAATGGTGTGCGGATAACACTCAAATCACCTTTGACTCTGAGTCTGGCTGGCAATTTTTCTAAAGGCGTATCGGTAAAATTTAAATAACCACCGACTCGGACACCACGTTGCCAGCGTTTGATTTTGGAGCCGATGAGATTGGCATAACCTTTAATTTTGGTTCCGGAATACACGGTTTCTAACTGACAATTGGTAGCAACCAGTCCGCCCTGAATATCGATGTCTCTGGGCAGTGCACGGATCGGTGTCCGGGAAATATTCAAATCTCGTTTAATCACCATACCGGATGGTAATTCAGTGAATGGTTTGCCACTGAGATCTAAATTGCCGTAATTATCCAGATAATTGAGGATCTGGTAATGATTCAGCCCTTGAGCCGTGGCGAGCTGGGGCAGGCAGAGACTCATTAATCCGATCAATAAAGTCAGGAGTGAACGCACTCCATACCTAAATATAGAAAAGCTGAACATAAAAATGCAAAACCTAAAAACGGTGATAGAAGCAGTATGGCGGATCGATGAATGGCTTGCAATGCTGAAAGAGGCCTTAAAAATTACGAGAAAAGTTGCTTGCCGAGAGACACATTGGGTGAGGAAAATTTAAAAAATAGACCACAGACACAAGGTATTGATGTCTGTGGTGAAAACGCACAGAACCCGATTGATGGTTCTGTGTTTGATATTCATCGGTGTAAGATGATATTGATGACTTATCCGCGGGCAAGAGAGCGGGATTTGAGTTCAAAAATCAGTTTTTCGGCACTGACTTCAAACTGAAAACGAGCATGGAGCTCTTGTGCATCTTCAGTGATTGGTGTGGTTTCATATTTCACATCCGCGCAGACCTGTTTCGCGAGGGCAATGTATTTGTCTAGTTCAGCCTGAAGTGCTGCTGCGCCATTTGCCAGTACGGTAACTTCAGCCACATCGTCACCTTCTTTAATGATGTAGCCGATTTCACCGAATGTTCCGCAGGCTTCGCAGATTTCATTTTCTATATTGTCATTTGTATTCATAAAATTACCCCATTGGTCAGGAACTGAGACTCGAGTGTTCTGCTTGTGTGATTGACACACCATTGCCCGAGTATATACCTGAATCACTGCAAACAAGTTGATTTATCACAATGGATAAGGTCCTGTGCACGACACGATATGATTGGTGAAGTATCGGGCTTTGAATTGCGTTTGCAATAATATCGGTATCGTTGCCTATTTTAGCGCAGACCCGAGCTCAGTCACCAGCAGACGATCAGACAGAGGTTCGATGAAATACGGATTATTCAGTAACACGTTGATTTTGTGTAACGATGGGGATATATGGTACTTAAGAAATATTTATATGTGATTAAACTCTCATAATCATCAGGATTCATGCCAAGGGGGTAACAGAATTCAGGCGATATCATTGTTCCACTCAATGAATCTGAGATGATGGACTTTATATTCAGGCGCTGGCATATCTAAGCGCTTGAGTGAACACCATTCTATTCCAATTCGGTGACCAGAAAGGAGAGAGTCGGGTGACGATATCAGTGCATAAACTGTGGGTCATATTTTGACTTTGCAGTGTGGGACAGAGTGTTATTTGAGGACAGCTTGAATGGTGTTCATTCCCTTTTGATTGAACGTTGGGAACTCGGTCATTGCTGAGATAACTGAGCATGGCAATTTGATTTCCCATATTTTTTGAATGGATCATCATGGTGAAGTGCCTCTTACCTTGGCATAACGTGTTTACGGAAAGGTGGGGCTCACCTAATTTTAAGAGAGTCACATTATGCCTAAGCGTAGCAGAGAAGAAACAGAAGTCACAATTCAGACAATTTTAGATGCGGTCGTCTATCAGGTGCTGAATCTTGGCTATGACCGTATGTCATATACGACACTCAGTCAGCAGACAGGTATATCCCGGACGGGGATCAGCCACCATTTCCCTAAAAAGACGGATTTCGCCACAGCACTGAATAGCCAAATTTTCCTGCTTTTTACCTCCTATCTGGAATTGGAAAACGGGGTCGCTGCATTCCGTCGGAGCTGGATGCAGGCATTGGAGCACAGCCAGTTTGTCGCGATCCTGAGATTTCTTTTCCACCACATCATTTCTGCTGAACGTTCTGTTGATGTTTCTCGTCAAGGGTTAGAACGGATGTACCATCTGATTGAAGAGAAACTGGGTACCGATGCCGATAAAGAGCTGGAATGGCTGTTGGGTAAATCACTTGTGGCGATGAGCAATCATGAAATTCTTGAACCGGAAGCGGTTTAGCCGGAGTCATCCGGTGGATGAATGAAAAATGACAAGGGCTGCCAAGGCAGCCCTTTTTGGTTTGCTGGTTTTGAGTCATCTCATCATCAGGGAAATACAATACTGTGCATGAGAGATGGTGATTGTTTCGGTGTTAATGGAAAAAACCGACCTGATTTTTCAGGTGTTCCGCCAGAGATTGCAATGCTGAGGCGCTTTCGGCTGTTTTGGCATTGGTTTGTTGGCCTTCTTGGTTCAACTGACTGATTTCTGAAGCACTTTGGGCGACATCGGCGGAAACTTGCGCCTGTTGCTCTGCCGTTGTTGCAATGGTCTGAGCTTGAGAAGCAATCGAATGAATCTGTTCCGCGATAGTTTCGAGTGATGTCCCGGCATCTTGAGATTTATTCAGCATATTATCCGCATGATGCTGACTATGTTGCATCAACTGAACGGCATTTTTGGTTGAATGCTTGAGCTTGTCGATAATGGTGACTACACTCTGAACCGACGTCTGCGTTCTTTGAGCCAACGTTCTGACTTCATCCGCTACCACCGCAAAACCACGACCTTGATCACCGGCTCGTGCTGCTTCGATTGCTGCATTGAGAGCCAGTAGGTTGGTCTGTTCAGCAATTGCATCGATCATTTCCGTTACGGTTTGAATACTTTCACTGTCGGTTCTGAGCTGATCGATAGCCTGAGAGGATTGTGCCAACTGGTCATTCAATTGGGCCACATCGATACAAACATCTTCAACTAAATTCAGACCAGATTGTGTATTCTCATTGGCTTGTCGGACATTGTCAGCAATTGCTTCGACCTGCATTGCCACATCTTTGGCTGAGGTTGCCATTTCTTCAATAGCGGTAACAACCTGTTCAACCTGTTCATGTTGCCGCTCAGACTGGGTTAATCCAACATTGGCATCACGGAGAACACTCGCAGACTGATTCTGGACCTGATCACTGGTAGAACGGATATTACCAACCAAGTGATTGAGTTGGGTCATCATGGTTGCCGCACTATTGTATAGCCGAAGGATTTCATTCTTGGTTTCTTTGGCACCTGTTTTGATGCTCAGACTGATTTCCCCTTTTCCTAACCGTTCCATAATATGACTTAAATTGATCAATGGTTTGATGGTGTGGCTGAGGAATAACGCAATGATGACGAATGTCGCACCGCCGACCAGCGATGAAATCAGGACGATCAACTTCAGGAGTTCATGACTACCCTCGGTGATCTCATCAATATAGGTGCCACCGAGTAGTTTCCATTCCCAGCCGGGGACATCGGTATAGACAAGATAGTGTTCCTGAATATCACCATGAGTGGATTGATGGTAGCGAATCAAACCTCCATTATTTTTAAAAATATCGTGAAAGATGGTATTTCCGTCGGCATCTTTTTCGTCAAGAATTGATTCCACTTGTGTATTGTCACCGCCGAGCAGATATTTTCCTTGCAAGTGCTCACGCGTATCCACAACCATCGTGCTGCCGGTTCTACCCCACTTGACCTGATTGAGATTATGTAAGAGCTTGGTGGTTGCCTCTTCAACAGGAACTCCGATAAATGAAATGGCGACAACCTGCTGCTGACGGTTTTTGATTGGATTATAGTAAGTGAGATAGTGAGTACCGAACAGATTCACCTGCGCATAATAGGGTTCGCCTCGGCTGAGTTTTTCATACCCCGGATGAGATTGCCCCAACAGCGTTCCGACGGCTCTCGCACCTTGTTTATTTTTTAATGAGGTTGAAACGCGCACCCAATCTTGTCCCGTGGGCAGAAATAGAGTGGCAATAGCACCAGTATCTCGCGTGAATTGATCCACAGTATCTGTTGAGCCAATGACGCTTTTCCCGTTGAGGGTGACATCCGTCACCGGATATCCGCGAAAATCGACCTCCTGATCCTGCCAGGTTAATCCTTTCAGATAGCTGTTCTGGAATGTCGATTCTAGTGTTTTGGTGGTATCCAGATAAGTGAAAAATTGTTGCGATATGGCTTGAGCGATCCCCTCTACTTTAGATTGATGATCGGTGAGTGTTGAGTTTAAAAGAATACTCGCAGCACTACGATATACGAGTAACGCAATAGTTGAAAAAGAGATGATTAAGCAAAAGAGCATAATCGCCCGTAATTGAGCGTTAATGCTCTTGTTTTGGTAGTAACGAATCATAGGCGTCCTATAGTAAAAATGAATGGGCTAACATCTAGAGTTTCATTTTTGTATAGAGTTTCATTTTTGAGTGAGTTATTTACTAAATGGTCAATACTGCGTGATTCGATTAAGTAGCACATTGATTTGGATTAACAATTAAGATTGTTTGAATAAATATAATTCACATGATCACGTCATATCGATGCTCTATCGTGTACGATAGTTCTTGTTTTATGTGTTTTTTTGAACGAAGATCACGTAATTTGGGGGGGTGGATTCAGCATTCAACGCTGAATCCGTTATGAAGGGAATAGGTTCTCAACCTTATTTTTCGTGGTCAGTGATAGAAGGATTGAGCTGTTCTTACTCTTTTACGACTTCAGATGCCGGCGAAGTTCAGTAATATGTGCCGCGCCGATACCACAGCAACCGCCAATCAGTGATGCTCCCTGACGGCACCATTTTTCTGCCCATGTCACGTAAGCCGGTGGTGTCATATCTGCTCTGATTTCGTCAATCTCTTCATTGGCTGCCGCATCTTTTTTCTGCGGGGCAAATGCATTGGCATAGGCACCAAGCTGAATGTCACTTTTGCCGAGTTCAGCAAGGGTGTTGCGAGCCACATCAATCGCATCTTCAATGGTTTCCGGCTGACAGCAGTTGAACAGGATCGCCCCGACGTTTTGTTCGGCCAAGGTTCGTACTGCTTGTGCGACGGTTTCACCGGAACGGATAACGGGTTGCTCGACTGGCTCTGAATCTTCCAGCGTAAATGAGACCCAAACCGGTTTTGACTGGCTGCTAAAGCGGTCAATCGATGCTTTGATCGCGGTTGCTTCAGCGATCAGGCTTTGTGTTTCGATCAGCCAGAAATCAACAAAATCATCGAGCCCTTGAATCAACGGTGCAGCAATTTCATCCACCCGATCCGCTTGATATAAATCCGGACGATAAGAGCCGAATAACGGCGGCAGCGAGCCGGCAATCTGAGCGTGAGTCTGAGTCGCTTCAACAGCCTGGCGAGCCATTTGTCCCGCTTTTTGTGCCAGCGTCAGCGCTTCGTTGTTAAAACGGGTCTCACCAATATGGAAAGGAACTAAGGCGTAGCTGTTGGTGGTAATTACTTCGGAGCCACTGCGAATAAAGACTTCATGTGCCTGTCGGACAATCTCCGGTGTTTCAATCAAAGCAAGGGCAGACCACTCGGGTTGGCGAAAGGGCGCTCCGAGACGTTCCAGTTCTCGGCTCATTCCGCCGTCGAGGATGGTGACTTGATGTTGTGACATGAGATACCTCTGTGTTGATTGATGTCCAAGAAAATTTAAATACACGTCTAGCGGTGTAGATGTCCGTGAGCAGTTTATCGTAATCGAATGAGGACGCAATAGATTCTGCGATTTTCCGACTGCGGAGTAAAGAGAATGAATTATAGAAAGTTGATATGTATCAAGGTATAAACTTTGCCATATTTTAGCCATGGCATATAGTTTCTTAAGGGATCGTTCATTATCTAAGGAGAGGTATGGCTACAGCAGAACAGCAAGTGTCATTTGACCAGAGTGAACTGATTATTACCAAAACAGATTTGCAAGGGAAAATCACCTATGCAAACCGGACATTTATGCGTGTGGCAAACTATGCAGAAGCCGATCTGCTTGGTCAGGATCATAATTTGATCCGTCATCCTTCCATGCCACGAGGTGTCTTCTACGGTTTATGGCATGCCTTAAAGTCAGGAGAAGAGTTTTTTGGTTTTGTAAAAAACTATACATCAGATAAGAATTACTACTGGGTTTTTGCCAATATAACGCCTGATCGAATTGGCGGGAATGTCGTTGGTTTTTATTCAGTGCGTCGGGTCGCCCCCAAAGGTGCGGTGCAAACGATTGACGGAATTTATCAGAAAATGCGCGAATTGGAGCAGACAACCGACAGAAAACAAGCTCCGGAAGTCTCGTGGAAGTGGATGGTTGATTTAGTCCGTCAGCAACATCAGATGGCGTATGAAGAATACATCATCGACCTTTACCAGAAACATCGTTCAGATTAAAGGAGTGAATGATGCGTAGTACGAGTCAGGTCAGTAGCAATATTTTATTTCTGCGCCAGAAGTTTTTGATTATCTGCTCAGTGTTCACCACTGTCATCATTGGATTATCGATTGCCAATATTTATGATCACGGCTTCAACTACTTCAATGTCCTCTTACCATTATTTACCATTGTCTTTTCGGCCTATGCTTATTGGGATCAACTGCAACCGTTAATGGTGTTGAAACGGATCTGTGATGCTTTGAATGATGCCAGAAAAGGCAATGTTCATATTCGTATTACTGATACCAAAGGGCTGGGAGAAGTCGGCCATGTGGCATGGGCATTGAATGATTTTCTGGATATTGTTGAAACCAACTTTAAAGAGTTGTCAAACACTTTTCAGCGCACAAGTAAAGGTGTGTTCTACCGTCGTGGGTTAGTCGATGGTATGCCCGGTGAATTTTTCGAGACGATGCAGAGTATCAATGAAGCAATCGAATCCATGCAGCAAGCACATGTTTTCTCCCGGAAAAATCGCTTGAAAAGTGAATTGCATCATCTCAATACCACCAACTTGATCGTCAACTTAAAGAATAATCAGGAAGAGTTGGTGACGTTGTCGAATCAAATGGATGATGTGTTGACCATTGCGACAGAAAGCCGGGATGGTGCAGCACAAAGTCGTGAAGTCGTGGGAGAAATCCGCCATGCGCTTGATGATGTGAATGTCCGGATGGTGAGCATGGAACAGACCGCACAGACGTTGGGCAAGGAGAGTATCCGGATTGCCGATACGATCAAAGTGATTACCGGGATTGCCGAACAGACCAATTTGCTGGCTTTGAATGCTGCCATTGAAGCGGCTCGGGCCGGGGATGTCGGACGCGGCTTCGCCGTGGTTGCCGATGAGGTGCGCTCGCTGGCTGATCGCACCAGAAGCTCAACCGCAGATATTAGTGAAATTATTAATTCACTGATCGGCCCGATCGAAGAAATGGTGTCTCAGACACTGGCCGTCGGGCAACAGATGAAAAGTGTCGGGGATGAAGTGACCAATTTTCACAGCAACTTTGACAAGGTTGCCAATGCATCACAACAAACCATCTCGTTAATGAATCAGGCCAAGGACTGCTCTTTTGCATCGTTGATTAAACTGGATCATGTTATTTATAAACAAAATGGCTATATCGCTCTGGAATCAAACGGAGAAGGTGCCGAAGCAAGAGAAGTTCAGGTTGATCATTTCAATTGCCGGATGGGTAAATGGTATTACGAAGGTGAAGGTTATGCCGCTTTCAGTCAGACAACCGCTTATCGTCGCTTAGAAGAACATCATCAAGCGGTGCATCAAAATATGCAAGAAGCGCTGAAATTGGTGCGTGAGGACTGGCTGGCGGATGATGACGTATTGAACCGTTTGGTTACCGTGGTTGATAAAGCCGAACATGCCAGTAATCGGGTGATCGAATATGTTTCTGAGATGGTCAAGGAAAAGCATCATCACCAATAAAGAGTGCTGAGCAAGAGCTGCGCGTCAGTGACGTCACTATGTGTTAGTTACGTCACTATGAATGACATCATTGATATTTTCACTGACAAACAAAAAGACCCGGTTGGGTCTTTTTGTTATGTGTCCATGCTTTCCTATGTGGGTCTCCTGTCTATGATCAGAGACTGCAAATATGGCATGAGGACGTCATCAATGGACTTTATTTAAATCAACCAGTGGTTTTGTCACCTGCTTAACGGGGTGTTTACCCTGAATGTCTGCCACGGTAGCTAGAGCCTGTTTTACTTCTCCGGTATTGCGTAATACCGTGTATGTCACATCAAAATGCTTGGATGCACCGGCCTCAATTTTAGGCACTAACCCCAGTGGACGTTGATACTTGGTGTTATAAGCATAACTGGTACCCGGTTCGATTCCGGTAACATAGCCTTGTTGCAATGTATCGGTATTCTTCCAGATGGTCAGAACGGGCAGTTGTTTGATGTTGTAACCGACCGAGACCCCCAGATTTCCGGCCTGATTATGCAGCACAGCCAGCGTGTTACCCTGTTTATCTCCGATTGGTTTCAAATTATAAACCATCTCATCATAGCCTTTAGTTGGGCCAAGATAGGTTTGCCAGTCTTTCAGGCCTTTTTTCGCATAATCGTTAAAGGGTGAAATCTCACTGGCTGCTGCGGTAATTTTTGCGCCTTTTTCGAGGATCGGACGGCCAAAGTTGGAGTGATAAATGATCTGATACTCGTCTTCATAATCGGCTTTATTGGTTAAAGTGTCATGGACGGCAAACTGGTTGCTGCCGGGTGTGACTGAGAATGAGGTGAGCGTTACGAGCTCTGCTTTTTTGAAGGTTCTTTCAGAGACTTCTCCTTCAACAGTGATGGTATAAGGCGGCTGTTCGTCGATAGTCACTTTGACTGTAGAAGCCGGTGTGTTTTGAATGCGACCATGTAAGCTGAGGAGCTGACCGTTATCATCGACGCCCGGGTGACCGGTCCATTCGTAACCGCAGCGTACCATCATCTCATTAAAACCATCTAACCAGCCCAGACCGTTGCGGCTTTCCAGATCAATAAATGCAGGATTGACGATCTCTTTGACCGGCGAGTCCCAGCCGAGAATACGTTTGCCATCCTTTTTGACGTTAAATATTCCCATGCCACGGGTTGGCACTAAGGTGATTTCCAGTTCTCCGTTGTTAATCACTAAGGTATCGACTCCCATCTGTTTGCCGCCATGTAGCTGGCGTTTTTCGACGGAGAAAGGCTGTTGAATGCCTAAATCTTTATTGGTGACTTTCCAGGCACCGACGTCAATATTGGCGGTGGCATCTGTTAAGACAAACTCCGCAGCATTAACAAGACCGGGAGCAGCAATAAGTAGGGCAGCGACAAGTGGTTTGATCTTCATGACGTTTGATTCCTTGATAGTGAGTTTGATTTGTTGTTCTACTGAATCGATTCAGCTAATAACATACAAACTCACCATTCAGGATCAAATGCAAATCAGTGAAGGTGTGAGCTAATTCAGATGTTTGACAGTGTACAAACTGATTTCTGATTGATGAATCACGTTCAGCAATTGGAGGATTATTGAGCAACTTTTTCATGTTCATCATAAGATGAGTGAGAACGGTAGTGGTGGTTTCGTGTCCTCAAGCCCCGTTAATCCGTGCTAAACAAACCCGTTCTGCCAGTGTTCTTAATTGTTGCACTCTCTCTTCAAGATAAGCCAGCTCTTCTGCGGTGATTTCATAATGCTCTGAATAACGGGCTTCGATATAGGCGCGTTGCAGGCAACGGAAGCTGCGACGGTGGAATTTATTGTCGAGTGGGAAAATCGTCTTAAACTCTGGCTCGATTTGCGCACACAGTTTACTCAGCTTCTCGATATTGTGGGATTTGGGTAAATAGTTGGTGCATGTGAGTAATACACAGGCCAAAAAACGTTCCGTCGATTGATGTAATTCAAAAGCAGCGATAGATAACTCTTTTTGATTTAAATAGTGATGATAACCGGAGATAAAGGCATTCGCGCTTTTAAACCACTGTGCATAATGTTTACGGGCAATTTCCCGTTTTTCGACCTTGGTTAAATCACCCGACTTCATCAGTGGTTTCGGTGTCGCGGCAAACAGTTCAATTCCTTCTTCGCGGATATCCCGGAAAAAGTAGTGCCCCTGCTGCAATCGTTCATTCACTTCCTGTAAATCGTGAACAATCAAACCAAGCGGTGCGGATTTTACTTTGCGATCAATTTGCTCTTCAGCCCGCTGCCAGACGACATAATCCTCCACCAAAGCAGCTTTGTTGACGATCACCAGAATATCGTAATCACTGATGTAACCATTGACCGGATCGCTGACCCAATTACCTTTGGCGTGGCTGCCGAACAGAATAATTTTCAGGATACGAAACTCACTTTTACTCCCGGTTTTGCCCTCAAGATAGTCTTCCAGCGTATCGCGCAGAATGGTCGAGATCGTGGCAAGCTCTTGCTGTTTGAATTCAGGCAGATGATCGAGGGAGGTTTTCATAAAGCAACATTTGGTCAGTGATGAATGGCTTTAGCATAAAAGAAGCGTTCAGAAAAAAACACTGTTTATCATAGTTTTAGCATTGTTGAAGGATAAGATGCGACGCGGTTCTTTTTTATTTCTACCCTCGATAATTGTCTCAGATTTTGGCTTCAAAGTGTGACGCATAATGACGCGTTTGTTATAAGTTAATCTCTTCCTGAAACTCTCCATTAATCCAGCGACGACGCCAACGAATGACTTTCGTTTCTTTCCTTATACCTGCCACGCTATATGGATCTTCAACTGCAAATGCTTCTGCCTCTGTTTGATTGTCAGTATCAATTATCGATATACCGCCAATCACGTTTTCCCCTGATTCATCCAATAGCGCACCGGACTCCAGCAATTTTTCACCTATGGATTTTAAGTGTTCTCGATGTTTGCCGCGCAAACTTCCCCTTACGGAATCCATTCCATCATGATCTACTGCATATATTAAATAGGCCATGAATTCTCCTTTAAATTATAACGCAGAGCTTAGCGGCGACCTTGTAATGGAGGCGAAGCCGTAATGAAAATGAAAAGGGCTTCCAGCGGCCACAGGCCGCGAACTACAGCGTCTGGTTATGTGTTACCCGAAGAAACAGCCATTCTCATCGGTATTCACGATAGCAAAGAATTCCTCGATGGAGCGTGACTCAGGTTCTGGCGTGTACGAATGCCACTTCAGATCGCTACGCATCCAGTAGATTTTCCAGCGCTGCGCTTTCTTGACGTAGGTAGCTTTTGCTACCGGAGATTCAATGATCGTGGACGGCTCCCGGAAATGAGGGCGGATCTCGACAATTTGCACGCTTTGGCCAGACACCCGAACGTCTATATCTAACTTGGGTCGGATCTCGACTGGCGGCCTACGATTTTTCAGAAACTCTAAAGCTGCCCGCTCAATTTTCTTTGATTCAAACTCACTGAATGCCATATGGATTCTCTAAGGGAACGCCCACATAACGCTCGTATCTGCAGTTAATTGAAGTGTAGCGAAAATTAATCTGCAACATACGTTTGTTATGTTTTTGAATCTGCGCGATTTGAATTGGTTTGTGGATCAGAGACTAACCAGTTATTACTGGCATTGGCTTCGATTAGTTCTTTTACCTCAACATTTTCATAATAACCTTCACTAATAAAAGGGTCTGATGCAACTGTTTCATAAGCTTTATCTATGCTATCTGACATCAAGATCTGAATCGCTGACTCATTGTCGGCGAAAGGGCCGCATAGCACCATATTACCAAGTCTTTCCTGTGCTTTAAGGTAACTTACATGCTGATCTAATAACTCATCACTAAATCGTGCTCTGTTTTTATTAGATAATATTGCTACGTACTTCTTCATATATTCCTCGAAACATAACGAATGACATGGATTCCCCCTCCCGAGGATCTGCCACACTTACGTGGTACTTATTAGCACTGGAGGCACCATGTCTGATGGCGGTATCGATTTAGCTAAAAACCACTTCAGTATTCATGTCGTTGACTCACAAGGTAAAGTGACACTTCATAAATCGGTTACTCGCTCTAAATTACTGACAACAATAGCAAATATGCCACCCATACGTATAGGACTCGAAGCGTGTGGCAGTGCACATTATTGGGCAAGAACCCTCAACAGTGAGCAAACCGTCTTTGCCGTTGAGGCCCTGACCGGATTGCAATGCTTTGGCAAAAGCCTGAATATCAATTTCGAATTTATCGTCAGACATAAGGTGTCATTTCCTTTTTGGTTCAGTTTAAAGAAATGACACAGAAATTTGAACACTACCGTAAAAATTAATTATTGACGGCATAGTCTCTTGCATCTTGGCAAGAGTAACTGACGCACAGGCACCAATGTCTCTGAAATCGAAAAACGCAAATGTGCGTCAAATTTCGGTGCCGGAGGTAGGAAAGATATGTAGTTTGATGCGTTCAGACTCAGGCAATTTCAGTGACAATTTTCACCTCAAGCAAATGCCAGTCTAACAACAATGGCAGGGGACGCTTGTTCCCCTGCTTGATGATATTGGTCGAGATATTCAACCCGGTCAGACTCATTGATAATTAATTTCAGGAACTAATCAATATTGGCCATCCTCTTCTTTGAGATTCATTGAGTAACCCAGAAGATGGATTAACAGCACAAGGATTTCCAACTAATAAAAGTAAATCAAGATCTGAAATATGATCTCCATATGCATAACAATTAACGAGTGATTGATTATACGATTTTGCATATTTGCTCACATGTTCAGCTTTATGATAACCAATTGAAACCTTACTCAGTTCACCAGTGTAATAACCATCTTTTACTATAGGCTCGGAGCATAATGAGTGTTGAACACCCAGAGCTTTCATCATCAGGTAAATGATATCTTTCATCGCTCCTGAAACGAATACAACATCATCTCCTCGCTTCTGATGAAACTTAATTTTCTCAACCACCATTACATTAAAATGATAACATTTTTTATAAAATATATTCTCAGCCACCATTCTAATTTTGCTTTGTTCTTCATCTTTGAGGATAGAGTAGTAATATCGATTAATATCTTCTCGTGACACTCCTGCATCACTAAGTTCATTAATACTGTCCATCACTTCATAGAATGATAATCCACATTTTAATCTATATTGTTGCGAATATTCCTTGAGGAATATGAACATACTTTTCCCTGTAATAACAGTTTCGTCAAAATCAAAAAAAGCAATACTCATAAATATAGGCCTATTTATACAGTGACAAGATAATTTTTATGACATCGCGATGCTTGTTCACACTCTCTTGCTGTTATGTAGTTCAACTCATTGACACTGAAGGTAAAACAGACTTCTGCTTTGTTCTCCTCTGTTTGTTCAAAGATAACGCTACATTCACATGTAAGCTTTCCATATGATGAGCTTTTTTTTGACAGTACTCTAAGCGAAACGTCTACAGGTAGTGGGAAAACAAAACTCGAAAAATTAACGTTTAATGATGTTAGTGTAAAATATTTATCAGATAGATTTATTTCTGACTCTTTAAGTAAGTATTTTTCTGAAGTTGCTATGATCGCTTGCCTTGCGGCTTCAATTAAAACCATACCTTGAATATGTTGGCCAGTCTGATGATCACAAAGTAGTTCAGATGAATCTTGCAATATAAATAAGCTTCGCTACATAAATATTTTGTTCTTTTTTTTCAGGTGAAGTTATAAGAACATTTTTACTTTTTTTCTTATGGGCAGATTTTTGATGTTCTTTATTATTTTGATAGAATAAATCTTGTAAATTGACAATATCTTTTATCTTTTCTGGATAATTCTGTCTGATAATACTAAAAGATCTAGATATGTGTTCAAGTTCAACACCTTGACCAATAATAATTTTATTAATACTTTGTATCTCATTAGACCATACAAAACGTTCAAATTCGTTGACAGTTAAAACATTTTTATTTCTCGCAGCAAAGTCTGAAAACTTTTCACCCACAACAATTAATTTTTCCATATATTTGCCTCCTATAATTAATATTCAGAAGATTAATCGACTATTAAATCTTTTTTAAAACAACCGCAATACCCATACCACCACCGATACACAGTGATGCCAGGCCTATTTCTTTATCATTTCTAATCATTGAATGTATCAATGTTACAACAATACGATTTCCAGAACATCCTAACGGATGGCCGAGTGCAATAGCACCACCATTAATATTAAGTTTCTTTAAAATATTACATTCTTCTATATTGTTCTCTTGCGACAACTGTCTGGTTACACCTAAAACTTGTGCGGCGAAAGCTTCATTAATCTCGACCAAGTCAACATCATCTATCGTTAGAGAACAACGGAATAATGCATTATTTATTGCCGGAACCGGCCCCATCCCCATCACTCTAAATAGCTGTTCCTAAATGTAGATCACTGGCAGATAAAAATTGAAGGGAACTCGGTAGCGTTTGTGCGATCTGATCTGTCGCCAAACACACAAAACTCACAAAACATTACCGAGTGCCATGATTTTAACATTACCTGACCGCGCAGAGCGACGCCGTATCATCAAAAAAATGCACAAAACCAAAGATAAAGACCATTATCGTCGTTTGAATGCGATATTGCTGCTATCTGAGGGGAAAACTGTCAATCTGTTTCTACTTTGCTTGCCGCTGCCCGCTCTTCTGTCGGACGTTGGGTGAATTGGTATACAGAGTGTGGTCTTGAAGGGTTAGAAAGCTCAGCTCGTGGCAGAGAGCCCACGTTACCTTTTGTGCAGATCGCTGCTGTACTCACAACATTATTGACATTGAACCCTCAACATCTTGGCTATCAACGCTCTCGCTGGAGTACTGAGCTTATGGCTTTAGAAATCAATCGGTTATTTAATCTTAAGGTTCACTCATCGACGATTCGCCGCTGGCTTCCCCGCTTAGGGATCGTCTGGCGTAGAGCCGCTCCGACACTGCATATCAAAGATCCGGATAAAGAAGAAAAACTCGTTAGAATCCAACAGGCATTAGAGCTGTGCGACATTGATAACCCCGTGTTTTATGAAGATGAAGTCGATATCCACCTCTGCCCCAAAATGGGGGCAGACTGGATACACAAAGGCCAGCAAAAGAAAGTGGTGACACCGGGCAAGAATACCAAGCATTATCTGGCTGGAGCTCTGCACGCTAAGACAGGAAAAGTCTCGTACGTTGCCAGCTCCAGCAAAAACTCAGACCTTTTCATTGCGATGCTTGAACAACTGAAACGGCAGTATCGTCGTGCAAAGACAATCACTCTCATCGTAGATAACTACATCATTCATAAGAGTAAAAAGGCTCAAGTCTGGTTGAATAACAACCCGAAATTCATTTTGCTATTTCAGCCGGTGTACTCCCCATGGGTAAACCAAATAGAGAAGCTTTGGCACGCTTTGCACGAGACAGTTACACGGAATCACCAATGTAAAGCCATGTGGCAACTTTTAAAACGAGTACGCTACTTTATGGAGCATGTTTCACCATTTCCAGGTGGTGGTCACGGAGCACTGAAAATGAAGCATAATTAGGATCAATTATTTAGGTAACGATATTTCATATTTACTCTCTTAGTTTTTTTTAAAATTTACAGTTTTATATAAGCAATCACTAATCCAATGGACGTTAATAACGCACCTGCGAATGGAATATGAGAAAGAGAAACTCCGTATGTGATTAGCAGCCCGCCGAACCAGGCACCTACAGCATTACCAAGGTTGAATGCTGCTATGTTGCAGGACGAAACCATGCTCTTTGATATTTCGCTGCTATCCAGTGCCTGTACTTGTAATGGCGGAATTGTTGAGAACATAGCCATCCCCAGTAAGAAAATAGCAATACAGGCTGTCGATTCAGTTAAGACTGCAATTGGGAATAAGCTTAAAACGATGATTAGAAATAATAGAGTTATGATAAGAGCTCTACGAGTCCCTTTATCCGTTAATTTTCCACCAATATGATTACCTGCCACCATACCAATGCCAAATAGAACCAAAACAGGCGGTATAAGATTTTCATTCATACCTGTAACGTTTTTAAGTATTGGCGAAATATAAGTAAAGGCAGAAAAAACACCTGAAAATCCGAATGCCGTAATTAGTAAACTTCTAAGAACAGTTGGGTTGATTATTACTTTTAAATCATCTTTTATTTTGACAATGTTTTTATTTTCATTTTTCTTATGAGGCACCGCGATTATTATCGCGAGAGCAGATAAAACACCGATGACGGTTACCATGAAAAAAGTATAACGCCAGCCAACGAGTTGACCCACCCATGCACCAAGAGGAACCCCCATAATATTTGCTAAAGTAGCACCAAGGAAAACAGCAGAGACAGCCGACGCTCGTCTGTCCGGTGGTGCTAATTCAGAAGCATAAACAGAGCTGATTCCGAAAAATGAAGCGTGAGAAAATGCGGTTATTATTCTGGCTATAATTAAACTCGTAATACTTCCGGAGAGACCACACCATAGGTTGCCAATGGTAAATACAATCATGAGAAAAATAAGTACTGGCTTTTTATTATATTTACTAAGTAATGGAGTGAGTAACGGTGCGCCAAGTACAACACCAAATGCATACGCTGTAATAGAATATGCAGCTAAAGTTATGGATATATCAAAATCACGAGATATGTTAAGTAATAAGCCCATAATTACAAACTCTGTCGTTCCTATACCAAAAGAACCGACAGATAAAGCATATACGGCAGTGGGCATACCCGACGTACGAGATACAGCGATGTTGTTCATAAAAGCCTTATCTCCCGCCAGAACGGCGGGATATTTACTGGAAGAAATTTATTATTACTACAACGACAGGGTTTTTATTTATCGATTAACTCAAAGTCACCTTCATTATACCTTAATCCATGAACGTTATTTGGCGTGAAAATATTATCGATATCATTTA